>DAIOGP010000075.1:0-6852 GCA_036745135.1 Solirubrobacteraceae bacterium | reverse complement strand
CGCACGACCACGCGGAGCCGCACCTGACCCCCCGGGAGCACGAGATCCTCGTGCTGATCGCCGGCGGCGTCAGAGCACCCGACATCGCCAAGCGTACGAGTCTCAGCACCGCCACGGTCAAGGGCCACCTCCAGAGCATCTATCGCAAGCTCGAGGTCAACGACCGCGCCGCGGCGGCCGCCGCAGCAGTGCGGCTGCACCTGATCGACTGAGCGCGGCCGTCCACGCTTGGCGCCGCGCCGCTAACGTCCCCGCCCGTGCGCCGCACCAAGATCGTCGCGACCATCGGCCCCGCCTCGCGCGATCCAGCGGTGCTCGTCCGCATGGTCGAGGCGGGCATGGACGTCGCGCGGCTCAACTTCTCCCACGGGACGCTCGAGCAGCACGCGGAGACGGCGCAGCGCGTGCGCGACGCGGCGGCGCGCGCGGGCCGCCAGGTCGCGATCCTCCAGGACCTCCCCGGCCCCAAGCTGCGCATCGGCGCGCTCGAGGGCGACTTCGCCGAGCTCAAGCCTGGCGACCACGTGCTCTTCGACTGCACCGATGACACGATCGGCAACGCCGACCGCATCCCGGTGCAGTGGGGCGGGCTGGCGGACGCGCTCCAACCCAACGAGGTCTTCTACCTCGCCGACGGCGCGATCCGCCTGCGCGTCGAGAGCGTGCACGCGCAGGACGGCCGTTTCGAGGCGAAGGTCGAGGTCGGCGGCGCCGTCGCCTCGCACCAGGGCCTCAACGTGCCCGGCGCGCTGACGTCCCTGCCCGCGGTGCCCGAGCGCGACCTCGAGCTGCTCGCGTTCGGCGAGTCGATCGGCGTCGACCTCGTCGCGCTGTCGTTCGTCCGGCGCCCGGAGGAGATCGAGGAGGTCCGCAAGCACACGCGGCTGCCGCTGATCGCGAAGATCGAGAAGCCGCAGGCCGTCGAGCGCGCGGAGGAGATCGTGCGCGCGTCCGATTGCGTGATGATCGCGCGCGGCGATCTCGGCATCGAGCTGCCGGTCGAGGACGTGCCGATCGTGCAGAAGCGCCTGCTCGCGCTCGCCGGCGAGCTGGCGCGGCCGTCGATCACGGCGACGCAGATGCTCGTCTCGATGGTCACCTCGTCGCGCCCGACGCGCGCCGAGGTCGCCGACGTCGCGAACGCGATCCTCGACGGAACCGACGCGGTGATGCTCTCGCAGGAGACCGCGGTCGGCGCCTACCCCGTCGAGGCGATCGAGATGATGGCCGCCGTCGCGATCCGAACCGAGAGCGTGGCGCCCTACGCGGAGTGGAACGAGCGGCGCGTGCGCCGCGACCGCCGCGACCCCGCGTACACGGTCGCCTACAGCGCCTGCGCCGCGGCGCGCCAGCTCGAGCTGGCCGCCCTGGTCGTGCCGACGCTCTCGGGCCGCTCCGCGCGGCTGGTCTCCGCGCACCGACCGGAGGTCCCGATCCTCGCGTTGTCCCCGGGTCGCGAGACCGTGCGCCGCTGCGGGCTGATGTGGGGCGTCCAGGCCGGCTCGATGCGCCGCCACGAGGTGACCGAGGACCTGATCGCCGACGCCGGTCGTCGCGTGATCGAGCTCGGCTGGGTCAAGCCGGGCCAGCGCGTCGGGATCACCGCCGGCCTGCCGAGCGGCCGGCCCGGCACGACGAGCCTGTTCCAGGTCCAGCAGCTGTAGGTCGGGCGCCCCGGCGCCAATTGGCAGCGGCGCCCGGCGCTGCGAGCCGCCCGGCGCCCGCCACCCGTTTCGTTCTCCCGGCATGAGGTGACACGTGGTGTCACCTAGCGACGGGAGAACGACCTCGGCGAGCTGCCCGACAATTGGCAGCGGCGCCCGGCGCCAATTGGCACGCCCCCGGCCCGGCCTTCCCCGTCCCCCGCCTCAGGCCGCCCGGCGCGGGCGCGCGAGCTTCTCGGCGTACATCGCGTGATCCGCGCGCCGCAGGAGCGTCTCGGGCCCGTCGGCGCCACCGTTGGAGACCGCCACGCCGAAGCTGGCGGCGAGCGGGAGCTCACCCCGGGCGAGCGCCGCGCGCAGGCGCGCGGTCGCATCGATCGCCCCCGCGTCGTCGGTCTCGGGCATCAGCACCGCGAACTCGTCGCCGCCGACCCGGCAGGCGCAGTCGACCGCGCGCAGCTGCTCCCTGAGCGCCGCGGCGACATCCGTCAGCGCGCGGTCGCCGGCGGCGTGCCCGAGCGTGTCGTTGAGCGACTTGAAGTCGTCGAGGTCGAAGACGACGAGCGCGAACGGGCGCCCGGTGCGACGCGAGCGGGCGATCTCGGTCACCAGCCGGTCGCTCAGGACGCGGCGGTTCGCCAGCCCCGTCAGCGCATCGTGCTCGGCCATGAAGCGCGCCTCGTCGTAGCGCGCGGTGACCTCGAGCGCCGCGGCCGCCTGGTTGGCGAACACGCGCAGCGCGCGCAGGCGCTCGGCCGACGGCAGGAGGCGATCGCGCGGCTCGTCGGCCCAGATCACGCCGGTCAGGTCGCCCGCGCGGTCGTAGAGCGGCACGAGCAGCCAGTGGCAGTCCCACGCGTGGGGCCCGGCGCCGTTCATCGTCGAGACGTAGCTCGGGCAGTCGGTCCCGGTCCGGGCACGCGCGGCGGCGCTCGGCAGCAGGAAGCAGCCCTCGATCTCGAACTCCGGATCGAGCAGCGGCTCGATCTCGCGCAGCCCGACGACGGCGCTGAGCGCCGGCTCGGAGAGCGCCCAGCCGCGCGCCGCGCGCGGGCGGACACGGCCGGTGTTGGGCTCGACGAGATCGATCGACACGTTCTCGAACCCGAGCGCGGCCTGGATGCCCTCGCACACCTCCTCGAGGATCTCGCGCGTCGAGAGCGTGTCCGTGAGCCGCGCCGAGATGCGCATCAGCTGATCGAGCGCCGCGCGGTGCTCGTCGGCGCGCGAGCGCTCCGCGGCGAGCTCGAGCGCGAGCGCCGTCTGCTCGGCGTAGGCGACGAGCACGTCGAGGTCGGCGTCGCTCGGGCGACGCCCGGAGTGCGGCTCGTCGACGCCGATCAGGCCCATGACGCGACCGTCGGAACCGATCAGCGGCACGTTCAGCCCGTCCTCGGGCTGCCACGCGTCAGGCTCGACGCTCGGCATGATCGTCGGCGTGTAGTGGGCGACGCCGGGAGGCCACGGCGTCTCGCCCGCCCGCACCACGTACGCGCCGCGGCGCAGGAAGCGCTCGTCGAGCAGCGTGTCGATGTCGCTCCAGCAGTACACGCCGCCGAGCAGCGCGGCGCGCGCGGTGGCGCTGCCGTGCACCGTCGTCAGCTCGAAGTCGTCCCACGCGTCGCGGTACAGGACGATGACGACCGTCCCGAAGCCGAGCGAGCGGCTGATCACGCTCGCGAGGCCGTCGAGCAGGCGCGGCACGTCGTGGAGCTCGCGAACGAGGCGCGTGACCTCGACGAGCCCGGTCAGGCCGGCGCTGGGGGGCTGTGGCTCCGGAGTCATGGCGATGCCTGCGGGTCGGGAGACCCACCCGTCGTATCGGCATCGCTGACCCATGCGTTGAGCCGGCTCGCCGCGGGCCCGAGCCCCGACAGACCGCTCGACGCGCAGCCCGCCGGCGCCCGCAGCCGGCCGCTCGAAGGCGTCGGCGCGGCGCGGGTCGCGCGCGGGTGCGCTCAGGTCGCGCTGCGCTCGGCGCGGGCGCGGCGCACGTCGTCGCGCAGCAGCACCGAGCCGACGAGCGCGAGCACGACGAGCAGGACGATCGCCACGATCGCCTCGGGCGAGCCGAGGTGCGACAGGCTGCCGCCGAGCGCCGTGTAGGCGAACGCGCGCGGCGCGACGCCGAGCGCCGTGGCCCCCACGAAGTCGCGCGCCCGCACGCGCGTGAGGCCCGCGGCGTAGTTGACGAAGTTGTAGGGGACGCCGGGCGCGATCCGCGCGTAGAGGACCGCGACGAAGCCGCGCCGCTCGATCCAGGCCTGCCAGCCGAGCAGGCGCGGGCCCGCGAGCTCCTCGACCGCCCCGTGCCCGACGCCGCGGGCGATCGCGAAGGCGAGCGTCGCGCCGAGCGCCGCGGCGACGATCGAGACCGGCGTGCCGAGCGCGGTGCCGAACAGCAGGCCGCTCGCGGCGGACAGCAGCGGCCCCGGGAAGAGCGCCACGGTGAGCGCGCTCGAGAGCGCGATGAACACGAGCGGGCCCGCAGCGCCGTAGCCGTCGACCCAGTCGCGCACGCGGTTGGCCGACAGCGAGCCGGTCGACGCGACCACGGCGAACAGCCCGACGAGCCCGAGCGCCAGCAGCAGCAGCCGCAGTCGCGGGCTCACGCCGCCGCGCGGCCGTAGAACGCGGCCTCCTGCTCGCCGAGCGCCGTCACCGGCGCCTCGCCGTAGATCCACTCGCGGGCGACGCGGTGCCAGTTCCCGCGCGCGCGCAGCTGGCCTAGCACGGCGAGCGTGAGCATCTCCATGCGCCGGCCGAAGAGGTGGTCCGCGGGCAGGGTCTCGCGGCGCATCTGGTCGAAGTACTCCGAGCGCGGATCGGACATGTCGATCATGACCTGCGTCGCGATCCCGGAGACGAGCTCGACCTCCTGGTCGCTCGTGTACCACCACGTCGCGTCGTTGAAGTGCGCGAGCAGGCGCTCGGGATCGAAGCGCTCCGGGCGGGCGATGAAGCCGTGCTCGACGAGCAGCGCGAGCAGCCGATCGGAGTCGCCCTCGATCGCGGCGCGCTGGCAGGCGAGCTCGACCTCGACCTTGGCGGCCGGCATCCGCTTGAAGAGCCCGAAGTCGAGGAACGCGACGCGGTCGTCGTCGAGCAGGATGTAGTTGCCGGGGTGCGGGTCGCCCGAGAAGGCGTGGTGGCGGTAGAGGCAGCCGAAGAAGAAGCGGAAGATGATCTCGCCGACGCGGTCGCGCTGGGCCTGGGGCAGCGTCTTGAGCTCGTCGAACCCGCGGCCCTCGACGAATTCCGTGACCATCACGCGCTCGCGCGACATGTCGCCGATCACGGCCGGCACGACGATGAACGGATGGCCGCGGAAGATGCGCGCCAGCGTGCGCTGGTTCTCCGCCTCGAGCTCGTAGTCGAGCTCCTCCCCGATCCGCTCGCGGAACTCGCGCGCGAGCGCCTTGGCGTCGAGGCCGGGCGCGATCCGCTTCATCAGCCGCAAGATCAGCCCGATGTTCTGCAGGTCGGCGCGCACGGCGGCCGCGACGCCCGGGTACTGGACCTTGACCGCGACCGCGCGACCGTCGTGCAGGCGCGCGCGGTAGACCTGCCCGATCGAGGCCGCCGCGATCGGCGTCTCGTCGAACTCGGCGAAGGCCGTGCCCACGGGCTCGCCGAGCTCCTCCTCGATGACCTTGCGCATGTCCGCGAAACGGACCTTCGGAGCGGCGTCGCGCAGCTCCCCCAGCTTGCGCTGGAAGTCCTCTCGGTAGGCCTCGGGGACGAGGCCGACGTCGAGGAACGACATCACCTGGCCGAGCTTCATCGCGGCGCCCTTCATCGTCCCGAGCGCCGTGACGATCTCCTCCGCCGCCTCGATGTGGCGCTTCTCGAGCGCCACCTCGGAGGCGCGCTCCGAGCGCCCGACGTTCGCCGCCTTCGTCCCGATCTGCTTGGCGGCCTGACCGGCCGCGAGGCCGCCGAGCTTGGCCGTGCGCCGCACGCGCGAGGTCGGGATCTTGTCGCGCGCCATCGTCACGACATGGTAGGGCGGCGGTGCGGCGCGGCCGGAGGGCGGGAGCCGTGGCGCTGGGCAGAGGACTGCGGGGGGCGGGGGAGCGGGAGCGCGGAGGGGACCTCTCGGCCGGCCCCGGGGCGAGACATCTCCCCCTCTTGATCGAGAGAGAGAGAGAGAGAGAGAGCTACGCCCCGCGCACGACCTGCGAGCCGGGCACGATGTCGTCGGCGCCGTCGGGCCAGCGGACCCACGCCTTGTGGCCGCCGTCGTAGTCGTCGCCGAACAGGATCAGCGTCGCGGGCTCGCCGAGCGCGGTGCACGGCTCGTCCCCCTCGGCGTCGAGGCCGCGCCACACGCGGACGAACGCGTTGTCCTCCCACTCGTCGCCGATCGTCGTCGGCTCGGTGTGGCCGGGGTGCACCCGCGTCTGCGGCGGGAGCGTCATCAGCCGGTCCATGATCGACGACTTCAGGTCCGCGTAGCTCGTGTGCCCGGGGGCGCGCACGCCGCCGACCGAGTTCTTGAAGAGCGTGTCCCCCGTGAACACGTCGCTGCCGTTGACGAGCAGCGCGACCATGCCGGCCGTGTGCCCCGGCGTGTGGATGACCTCGATCTCGAGGCCGCCGGCGCGCAGCGCCTCGCCCGGCTCGAGCGTGCCCGTCGCGCCCTCCACGAGGTCGCGCTCGAGCGGGTGGATGAGCACCGGCACGCCCGGCACGCGCGCGAGCACCGCATCGAGCTCGGCGACGTGGTCGAAGTGGTGGTGGGTCAGGAGCACGTGGCTGAGCGTCAGCGCGTGCTGGTCGAGCTTCGCGAGCAACGGCGCCATCGGCCCGCCGGCGTCTACGAGCACCGCCGTGCCGCCCGGCTCGTCGGCGACGAGGTACGTGTTCGACAGCCAGCCGTCGTGCATCGCCCGCTCGATGATCACGGCGCGATGCTAACCGCTGGGTAGGCTTCGCTGCATGGAGCTGATCCACACCTGCTACCGCATCGGCGACATCGATCGCTCGGTCGCCTTCTACACCGCGCTCGGCTTCGAGGAGCTGCGCCGCATGCCGATCCGCGACGAGGCCATGAACGTCTTCATGGGCCTGCCGGGCGACGGACCCCGGCTCGAGCTGACCCACAACTTCGGGGTCGAGAGCTACGAGCTCGGCACCGGCTACGGGCACATCGCGGTCGCCGTCGACGACCTCGACGCGACGCTCG
>DAIOGP010000074.1:0-6912 GCA_036745135.1 Solirubrobacteraceae bacterium | reverse complement strand
CCGCCTTCTGCAGCTCGGACAGGACGAGGCGCAGCGCGCCGACGCGGTCCTTCTCACCGGCCTTCATGGCGGTGGTGACGTCAGCCTTGACCTGCTCCGCGATCGACATGCCTCAAGGATACGGACGCGGTGGCGGCGGTCCCGTCCGTCAGTCGCCGGCCGCGCCGCGCGCCCCGGCTCGGCGCGCGACCGTCGCCGCCGTGGCGGCGCCGTCGTCCGCGGGGCTCGCGGCGCCCGCGCCGCCGGGCGCACCGAGCGCCGTCGGGTGGCCGAGCTGCCCCAGCTCGGCGGCGTCGCGCCCGAACAGCAGCGCCACGGTCCAGTCGGTCACGAGCCGCAGCTTGCGCACGGACCCCGGCATCAGGAGCAGGTGGTAGGTGCGCGCCAGGAACCAGGCCGGGAATCCGCGCCACTTGATCCCCGCCGTGCTGGCCACCGCTTGGTAGCGGCCCATGTCGACGAACACGCCGAGCGTGCGGTAGGTGAACGGACGCGCTCGGCCCGTGCCCAGCGCCGCGGCGACGTTGACCGCGACGCGCCGGCCCTGGCGCATCGCGTGCTGGGCGGTCGGCGGGCACGGCTGGCCGGCGCGCGCCGGATCGGGGACGGCCGCGGCGTCGCCGATCGCCCACACGTCCGCGCGCCCCTCGACGCGCATGAAACGGTCGGTGCGGATCCGCCCGCCGTCGTCGAGCGGGAGGCCGAGCTGCGCCACGACCGGCGGCGGCTTGACGCCGGCGGTCCATGCCACGGTCCGCGCCCCGAGCACCTCGCCGGTCGAGAGGCGCACGCTGTCGGCCGTGATCTCGTCGACCATCGTGCTCGTGCGCAGCTCGATCCCGCGCGCCCCGAGCTCGCGGGCCGCGAACGCGGCGAGCGACGGCGGGATCTCCGGCATCACCCGCTCGCGCGCCTCGACGAGCACCCAGCGCATGCCCTGCACGCGGCAGCGCGGGTAGTGCTCGATCACGTCGGCGGCGAAGTCCTGCAACTCGGCCAGGCCCTCGAGGCCGGCGTAGCCCGCGCCGACGAACACGAAGCCGAGATACGGGGCGCGCTCCTGCGGGTCCTCGATCGTCTCGGCCAGCTCGAGGCAGCGGATCAGGCGATTGCGCAGCGCGATCGCGTCCGGGAGCGTCTTGAAGCCGAGGCCGTGCTCGGCCAGCCCCGGCACCGGCAGCGTGCGCGACACCGAGCCGAGCGCGAGGATCAGCTGGTCGTAGACGAGCTCGTGGCCGGCGCCCTCGAGCGAGTCGACGCGCAGCACGCGGCGATCCGGGTCCGCGCCCGTCACGCGCCCCAGGCGCAGATCCGTGCGGCCCAGGTGCTGGCGGAGCGGGACGACGACGTGGCGGGGCTCGAGCACACCCGCCGCGGCGCCCGGGAGCAGCGGCGTGTAGAGCATGAAGTTGACGTCGTTGACGAGCGTCACGCGGCTGCTCTGGTGCGGGAGCACGCGCTCGAGGCGACGCGCGGCGTAGAGGCCGCCGAAGCCCCCTCCCGCGATGACGACGTGCCAGGACATGCAGCGAGCGTAGCGCCGCCGGCTGCCGGCGTTGCGGCGGTCGGGCGCGCGGCGCCTGCCCGAGCAGCGCTGCCCGCGCGCGGTGATCGCTGCGGCCCCGCGCGCCGTAGTCGCGGCGTGGAGCTCCAGGGCAAGGTGTGCCTCGTGACGGGGGCATCGAGCGGCATCGGCCGGGCGGTGGCGCTCGAGCTGTCGCGCCACGGCGCGACGGTCGCGCTGGCGGCGCGCCGTGAGCCGCTGCTGGCCGAGGTCGCCGCGACCACGGCCGTGCCGGGCAGCATCCATGCGGTCGACCTCTCCGACGCCGCCGAGGCGCTCGCGCTCGCCGACGCGGTGCTCGCCGCGCACGGCCGCGTCGACGTGCTCGTCAACAACGCCGGCACCCGCGTCGACGGTCCGGTCGCGGACATCGCGCTCGACGACCTCGACCGCTCCTTCCAGGTCAACGCGCTGGCGCCGTTCCTGCTCGCCGGGCGCCTCGCGCCGCTGATGGCGCAGCGCGGCGAGGGCGTGATCGCGAACGTCGTCGCCGCGACGATCTCCGGCGGGCGCCGCGGGCTCGGCGCCTACGCCGCCTCGAAAGCGCCGCTCGAGTCGCTGACGCAGACGCTGCGCCAGGAGGTCGGCGGCAAGGGCGTCGCCGTGTTCGCGTTCGATCCCGGCTGGGTCAGGACCGAGATGGCGCCCGACGGCAAGGAGCCGCCCGAGGCGGCCGCCGCGCGCCTCGTCGCGCACATCGAGGCGGGCGCCTCGAGCCGTGACGTGCTCACCTAGCGGCCCTGTCTCCGCCGAGCCTCTTTGACGAGGCAGGCGAGCGCGCCGCGCGGCGGCTCAGGGCTGGGCTGCCCGCAGCACGAGCGCCGCCCACTCGCCGCGCTCGCGGCGGTCGTGCTCCACGAGCCCGCGCGGCGCGAACGCGGCGGCCACCTCGTCGGCCTCGTGGACGAGCAGCCCGCTCAGGATCAGCCGCTCGGGCGGGCGCTCGAGCAGGTCCGCCACGCGCAGCAGCAAGGGTCGCATCAGGTTCGCCGCGACGGTCGGCGCCCATGGCCCGGGCGCGTCGCGCAGGTTCGCGCGCCGCACGTCGATCGCCGCGCCGTTGACCGACGCGTTGTCGATCGTGGCCACGATGCTCGCGGGGTCGTGGTCGACCGCCACCACCGGCGCGAAGCCGAGCTTCGCCGCCGCGATCGCGAGCACGCCCGAGCCGCAGCCCCAGTCGGCGAAGGGACCGGCCGCCTCGAGCTCCAGCAGGGCCTCGAGGCACAGGCGGGTCGTCGCGTGCGCCCCGGTCCCGAAGGCCTGGCCCGGATCGATCACGACCTCGGGCGCGTCCCCCGGGAGGGCCGGGGCCCACGGCGGGCGCACGCGCAGCCCGTCGAGCTCGAGCGGTCGGTGGAACGCCTTCCAGCGCTCGCTCCAGTCGTCGTCGAGCTCGCTCGTGGCGACCTCGACGAGCGCGCCCCCGACGGCCGCGCGCAGGTCGGGGAGCGCCGGCAGCTCGCCCGGCGACCCGTAGACGGCGTACTCGATCGTCTCTCCCAGGTCGAGCTCCTCGACGCCGCTCGGCGCGAGCTCGAGCAGCTCCGCGAGCGCCAGCTCGGCATCCGCGCGGCGCACGCGCACCGCGAGGCGGATCATCCGCCGAGCGCGCGCTTGAGCTTGCGCAGGATGCTCTCGTCGAGGCGCAGGTTCTCCTCGGTCAGGGTCGCGGAGAAGCGCTCGAGCAGCTCGCGCTGCTCCTTGCTCAGGCGCCGCGGGATGACGACGTTGACGACCACCCGCTGGTCACCGGGACGCCCGCGGCGCAGCGATGGCATGCCCCGGCCCGGGAGCACGATCATCTCGCCCGGCTGGGTCCCGGCCGGGATCTCGACCTCCTCCTCGCCGTCGAGCGTGGGCACGGTCACCGTCGCGCCGAGCGCCGCGAGCGGCGCGGGCACGTCGGCGACGCTGACGAGGTCGTTGCCGTCGCGCACGAAGCGGTCGTCGTCGCTGACCGCGACGACCACGTAGAGATCGCCCGGGGGACCGCCGCGCTCACCCTCGTGCCCGTGGCCGGCGAGGCGCATGCGCTGGCCGTCGGCGATCCCCGGCGGGACGTCAACCGTCAGGGTCCGCCGCGACGCGACCCGCCCGCGCCCGCGGCACTCCTCGCACGGCTCGCGCGCGACCCGACCGTCGCCGGCGCAGACGTCGCACGTCGCGGCGCGGACGAGCTGCCCGAACGCGGTCTGCGTGACCGCGCGCAGCTGCCCCGAGCCGCCGCAGCGCGCGCACGTCTCGATCGGGGTGCCCGGCTCGGCGCCGTTCCCGTTGCAGCGCGCGCAGCGCGAGATCGCGTCGTAGGTCACGTCCACGTGGGCGCCGCGCGCGGCCTCGGCGAGCGAGACCTCGATCGAGACCGCGGCGTCGGCGCCCTGCGCCGGCCCGCCGCGGCGCCCGCCGAACGGGTCGCCGCCGCCGAAGAACGCGTCGAAGAGGTCCGCGATCGACCCGAACGACTCGAAGTTCGGCGCGAAGCCGCCCGAGCGCAGCCCCTCGTGGCCGTAGCGGTCGTAGGTCTCGCGCCGCTGCGGGTCGCTGAGGACCTCGTAGGCCTCCGCGGCCTCCTTGAACTTCTCCTCGGCCTCGGGATCGTGGGCGTTGACGTCGGGGTGCAGCTCGCGCGCGAGGCGCCGGAACGCCTTCTTGACGTCGCCCTCGCCCGCGTCGCGGCCCACGCCGAGGACCTCGTAGTAGTCGCGCGGCACGGACGTCAGCGGTCGTCGTAGACGTCTTCGACGAACCGCGAGAGCTCCGCCGCCGCGCCGCGCACCGAGCTGATCGCCCGCGCGTAGTCCATGCGCAGCGGGCCGATCACCGACACGGTCCCGAGATTGCGCCGCGGCAGGCCGTAGTTCGCGGCGACGAGCGCCATCGCGCGCAAGGCCGGCGTCTGGTTCTCGCGGCCGATGCGGACGTAGATCTCACGCTCCTCGAGCGCCGCGCGCAGCACCGCGAGCATCGTCACGCGCCGCTCGAGCATGTCCATCAGCTCGTTGATCTGGGACAGGTCCTGGACGCGTTCCTCGCTCAGCAGGCGCGCGGCGCCGCCGACGTAGAGCGTGTCCTGCGCAGTGTCGGCGAGCTCCGTGAACGCAGGCGCGAGCTGCTCGAGGAAGGCCAGCTCAACCGGCCCGAGCGAGCGCTCGGCGAGACGGGCCCTGAGCATCCTGGCCCCGAGGCCCATGCCCGTGAGCCGCTCGTTCAGGTAGCTGGCGGCCCAGTCGGTGAGCCCGGGGTCGACGGCCCGCTCGAAGCTGAACACGCGCTTGGAGACGCCGCCGGTGGACGTGATGATCACGACCATCAGCACCCGCGGCTGGAGCGTGAGCACCTCGACGTGGCGGATCGTCGTCGTCTCGATCGGCGGCGCCGAGACGATCGCGAGCAGGTTCGTGACCTGCGAGAGCGTCTCGGTCGTCACCTGCATCGCCTCGTCGAGCTCGCGGCGCGCGAGCGAGAGCTCGACCCGGGTGGACGGGGGCTCGGGCTGCTGGAGCAGCCGGTCGACGAAGTAGCGGTACCCCGCGTCGGTGGGCACGCGGCCGGCGGAGGTGTGGGGATGCGCGAGCAGCCCGTACTCCTCGAGCACGGAGAGCTCGTGGCGGATCGTCGAGGGGCCATAGCCGATCTCGTCGTGATCGGCCAGCGACTTCGAGCCGACGGGCTGGCCCGTGTCGACATAGCCGGAGACGACCGACCGCAGGATCAGCTCCTGGCGCGGCGTGAGCATCCCCACATGGTAGGCCCCGCGCCGCCCGGCTTCGGCGCGCGACCGGGCGCGACCGTCAGTCGACGACGACGTCCGCCTCGGCGTTGCGGATGATCTGGTTGCCGTCCTGCTCGGCGACGGCGTCGATCCGCGCGATGCCGTCGCTCACCTCGCGGACCGTGCCCGAGACGACGATCTCGTGCTCCGGCAGCCCCATGCCGCGGAACTGGACCGCGAGCCGGCGCAGCCGCTCGGGCCCGCCGGCGGCGTCGGTCTGGGCGCGGGCGACCTGCGCCATCGTCCAGAGCCCGTGCAGGATGCGGCCCGGCAGGCCGACCTGCTTGGCGAACTCCTCGTCGATGTGGATCGGGTTGAAGTCGCCGGACGCGCCGGCGTAGCGGACGGTCAGGAAGCGATCGGGCGTCACCCGCAGCGCGGGCAGCGACTCGCCGGGCTCGAAGCTCGCCATCTCAGACTCCTCTCACGATGTTGGTCCACGTCCCCGTGCAGACCGTCTCGTCGCGCTGGTTGCGCGACACGGATTCGAACACGTAGAAGCCCATGCCGCCCTTCTCCGAGATCGACTTCACGGACACGGTCGTCGTGATCTCGTCGCCGGCGACGACCGGCGGCCCCCACGCGAACTCCTGCCCGCCGTGCACCATCATCGCGAAGTTCATGCCGACGGCGGGGTCGAAGATCGCCGGCCCCATGCACGGCGCGCTGTAGACGACCGCGAACATCGGCGGCGCGATGACATCCGCGTAGCCGGCCGCGCGCGCGGCCTGCGGATCGAGGTGGACGGGGTTCGTCTCGCCGACGGCGAGCGCGTACTCCCTGACCTTCTCGCGGCCGACGGCGTAGACCGCGGGTGGGTAGGTCTTGCCGACGGCGTCCGTCTTGACGGGCACGGAGCTCCTTTCGCTTGGGGGGCGGGCGGCAGTCTACGGAGACGACGCCGACTCAGATGAAGAAGGGCACGACGCCTCCGTCGACCGACCACGCCGCGCCGAGCACGTTCGCGGCGGCCTCCGAGCACAGGAAGACGATCACGGCCGCGATCTCCTCCTCGGCCCCCAAGCGGCCGCGCGGCACCCGCGCGGCGAGCGCCGCGAGCGCCTCCTCGCGCGACGCGCCGGTCCGCTCCGCGGTCTGGTCGGCGAGCCCGCCCGGCGCGGTCCACAGCGGGGTCGCGACGGGTCCCGGGGCCACGGCGTTGACGAGCACGCCGCTGCGCGCCCACTCCTCGGCGAAGACGCGCGAGAGCGAGAGCTGCGCGGCCTTGGTCACGGTGTAGGCGGCGTTGCGCAGCGACGGGCGCTTGCCCGCGGAGGAGCTGACGTTGACGATCCGGCCGAAGCCGCGCGCTGCCATGACCGGCGCCGCGGCCGCCATCAGCCGCAGCGGCGCGAGCACGTTGAGCTCCCACTGGCCCTGCCAGTCGGCGTCGGTCTGCTCGGCGAGCGGGCGCGCGTCGGTCGTCCCGGCGTTGTTGACGAGCGCGTCGATGCGGCCGAAGCGCTCGCGGCACGCGGCCACGAGTTGATCGCCGCTGGTCGGATCGGTCACGTCGCAGGCGAGCAACTCGGGACGGCCGCGTGCGCCGGCGCAGCGCTCGGCGGCGGCCGCG
>DAIOGP010000073.1:0-6927 GCA_036745135.1 Solirubrobacteraceae bacterium | reverse complement strand
TACATGAAGAGCTTCGGCTTCTACGGAACGCCGCCGCTCGACTACCCGAGCGAGCAGATGAACGCGAGCGGCGAGCGCGCGGCGAACGGTCGGCTGCTGCGCCCCACGAGCGGCGCGATCGACGTCGGCCGCATGGCGATCGGCCAGGACAAGCTCGCCGTCACGCCGCTGCAGATGGCCATGGTCGCCGCGACGATCGCCAACGGCGGCGTCCTGATGGCGCCGCGGCTCACGCGCCGCATCGTCGATCCCGACGGGCGCGTCGCGCTCGACGTGAAGCCCCGCGTGCAGTCCCGGCCGATCTCGCCGGAGGCAGCGGCGCAGCTCACTGACATGATGCGCGGCGTGGTCGACGAGGGGACCGGCACCGCGGTGCAGATCCCCGGGATCCCGATCGCCGGCAAGACGGGCACCGCCGAGATCGACACGGCGCGCGGCATCACCCAGCCGTGGTTCATCGCCTTCGCGCCCGCCGCGGCGCCGCGCTTCGCGATCGCGGTCGTGCTCGACCGGTCAACCGGGACCGGCGGTACCGTTGCCGCTCCAATCGCCCGCCAGGTCCTCCAGCAGCTCCTCCGCCATGCGTGACATCGCTCCCGGCACGGTCATCGACGACCGCTACGAGATCCTCGAGCGCCTCGGCTCGGGCGGGATGGCCGACGTCTACTGCGCCCAGGATCGCCAGCTCGGGCGCAAGGTCGCGCTGAAGCTCCTCTACCGCCGCTTCGCGGAGGACGCCGAGTTCGTCGAGCGCTTCCGGCGCGAGGCCTCGGCCGCCGCCGGCCTCCAGCACCCGAACGTCGTCGGCGTGTACGACCGCGGCGAGTGGGACGGGACCTACTACATCGCGATGGAGTACCTCGACGGCCGCTCGCTCAAGCAGCTCGTCCAGCAGGAGGCGCCGCTCGCGGCGGAGCCGGCGATCGACATCGTCGTGCAGATCCTCAAGGCCGCGCGGTTCGCGCACCGCCGGGGCGTGATCCACCGCGACCTCAAGCCCCACAACGTGATCGTCGACGCGCATGGCCGCGCGAAGGTGACGGACTTCGGCATCGCACGGGCCGGGGCGTCGGACATGACGGAGACCGGCTCGATCATGGGCACCGCGCAGTACCTCTCGCCCGAGCAGGCGCAGGGCCGCCCGGTGAGCGCCACGTCCGACATCTACTCGATCGGGATCATCCTCTACGAGCTGCTGACCGGCCGCGTCCCGTTCGAGGGCGACTCGGCCGTCTCGATCGCGCTCAAGCAGGTGTCCGAGCCGCCGGCGCCGCCGAGCTCCCTCAACCCTGCCGTGACGCCCGCGCTCGAGGCCGTCGTCATGCGCGCGCTCGCGAAGGAGCCGGGCGAGCGCTTCGCGGACGCGGACGCGTTCATCGCGGCGCTCGAGCAGGCGCGGGCCGGCCACGCCGCCGTGCCGGCCGGACAGGCGACGTCGGCCTTCACGCCCGTCGCCGCGGCCGCCGCCGGCGCGCGGACCGAGCTCACGCGCATCGCGCCGATGGCGCCCGCGCGCGGGTCGACGCCGGTCGCGGGCGTCGTGGCCGTGCCGCCCGACGACGTGCTGCCCCCGCACGCCCCCGAGCCGCGCCAGAGCCGCGCGTGGCTGTGGTGGCTGCTCGCCGCCGTGCTGCTGCTCGGCGGAGGGGCGGCGGCCGCCTACCTGCTGACGCGCCCCGAGCAGGTGGTGGTGCCGAAGGTGGTCGGGCTGAGGGCCTCGGACGCCCGGCAGCTGCTCCAGAACGAGGGCTTCGCCGTCAACCGGCAGGACGAGCTGAACGCGACCAACCCGAAGGGCACCGTCTTCAGCCAGGACCCCGGCGCGAGAATCAAGGCCGACAAGGGCTCGACCGTCACGATCACCGTCTCGAGCGGGCCGGGCACGGCTGCCGTCCCGGACGTGAGCGGCAGGTCCCAGGGCCTCGCCGAGCGGATGCTGAAGAACGCCGGGTTCAAGTCCGCCGTCAGCACCGAGTCCTCGGACAGCGTGAAGCAGGGGCGCGTGATCCGCACGGTGCCGGGGACCGGCACGTCCCTCGACGTCGGGCAGACGGTGGGCCTCGTCGTCTCCAGCGGTCCCGCGCAGGTCTCGGTCCCCGACGTGGTGGGCAAGAGCGAGGACAACGCGAAGGCCGCGCTGCAGTCGGCCGGGTTCGTCCCCGACGTCACGACCAAGGAGGCGCCCGACGCCCAGGACGGCAAGGTCGTCTCGCAGACGCCCGGGGGTGGCGGGACCGCGCGCAAGGGCTCGACGGTGCAGCTGGTCGTGGGCAAGAAGGCCGACAAGGTCGCGGTGCCCGACGTCGTCGGGCTCGACCAGCAGGCGGCCGCCAACGCGCTCGTCGACGCCGGCCTCGGCGGCGTGATCGAGACGACGAGCGTCGACACGGTCGACCAGGACGGGATCGTCCAGAGCCAGCGCCCGCCCGCGGGCCGCGACGTCAAGCGGGGCACGCGGATCACGCTGACGATCGGCAAGTTCATCGCGCCGAGCGACGGTGCGACGCCGTGAGGGTCGCGGTCCTGTGCGGCGGGCGCTCGTCCGAGCACGAGGTCTCGCTCGCGTCGGGCGCCGCGGTGCGCGCGGGCCTCGCGAGCGCCGGCCACGACGTGCTCGAGGTCGAGATCGACCGCGAGGGCGTCTGGCGCCACGACGGCGAGGAGCTGTGCGTGACGCCCGGCCGCGGCCTCCTCGGCGCGGACGTGGTGTTCCCGGTCCTGCACGGTCCCTACGGCGAGGACGGCACGGTCCAGGGCCTGCTCGAGTGCCTCGACGTTCCCTACGTGGGCGCCGGGGTGCTCGCGTCCGGGCTGTGCATGGACAAGGTGCTCTTCAAGGACGTGATGGCGCGCGCGGACGTGCCGCAGGTCGACTACCGCGGCGTCCGCGACGCGGACTTCCGCGCGCGCCCCGGCGCCGTGCTGGCCGAGCTCGCCGGGCTCGGCCTGCCGGTGTTCGTCAAGCCGGCGCGGCTGGGCTCGTCGGTCGGGATCGCGAAGGTCGCCGCCGCCGGCGAGCTGGAATCCGCGCTCGACGCCGCGTTCGCGCACGACCCGCTCGTGATCGTCGAGGCGATGTCGCCCGGGCTCGAGGTCGAGTGCTCCGTGATGGGGACCGCCGCGCCGGTCGCCTCGGAGCCCGGCGAGATCGTGATCGCGGACAAGCACGACTGGTACGACTACGAGGCCAAGTACGCCGAGGGCGGGATGGAGCTCGTCGTTCCGGCCCGGATCTCCGCGGCGGCGCGCGAGCGGGTGCGGGCCCTCGCGATCGAGGCGTTCACGCGCGCCGGGGTCAGCGGCCTCGCGCGGGCGGACTTCTTCGTCGAGGGCGAGGCCGTCCTGCTCAACGAGCTCAACACGATCCCCGGCTTCACCGCGACGAGCGTCTTCGCCAAGCTGTTCGAGGCCTCGGGCGTCCCCTACTCCGAGCTGCTCGAGCGGCTGTGCGGCTTCGCGCTCGAGCGGCGCGCCGCCGAGCGCGCCTACCGGTTCTGAGCCGCGCGCCCGGTCAGGGCTTGTAGAGCCTGATCTCCTGGATCTTCACGGCCGTCCCCGGGCTCAGCTTCGTGATCCAGAGCAGGTAGTAGCGGTACCTCTGCGTCGCGTCGAGGGCGATGTCGGCGTTCGAGTTCACGACCGCGGGCGGGCCGGTGAGCGCCACCCACCCCGAGCCGGGCGTCGTCGGCGCGGCGAGCGGGGCCGGGGCGCTCGCGGGCGCGCCGTAGACCTGCGCCTCGAAGCCCGGGGTCGTCGTCTGGAGCTTCATCACCTTCGCGTTGAGACTCGGCTTGGCGTCGACGTAGATCCCGACGCCGGGCTTCGAGCCCAACCCGTCGGTGTAGGTCTCGGTGGACCAGTACGTGTTCTCGTTCTTGTCGACGGCGGAGCTCGCGTCGGCGTCGTGCTCGCCGTCCCCGCGGATCGGGTCGAACGCGTTCGCCGACGGCAGGCCGACCGAGACCGGCTTGGTCCCGCTCGGCGCCTTGGGCCCCGAGGTCCCGGTCCCCCGGTGCGTGTTCTCGATCACGATCCCGGTGATTCCGGCCGCGGCGAGCAGCACCACGATCGCGACCGCGGCGACCGTCGCCGTGCGCGGCTGGCGCGGCACGCGCCGGCGCGTGCGCGGCGGCAGCGTGCGCAGGACGGCGCTCGCCTCCCCGGCGGTGCTCCCCGCACGCGCCGCCTCGACAGCGAGCGCCTCCTCGAGGTCGGCGATCAGATCGGCGTCGTCGAGGTAGCGCACGGCGAGGTCCTTGGCCGTCGCGCGGTCGACGATCGCCGCCAGCGCGGCGGAGCACTCGGGCCGCCGGATCAGCACGTCGGGCAGCTCGTCGCGCACGTGCTTCATCGCCACGGCGACCTGGGTCTCGCCGCGGAACGGGACCTCGCCCGTGAGCATCTCGAACAGGACGACCCCGAGCGAGTAGAGGTCCGACTGCGGCGTGACGGGGTTGCCGAGCGCCTGCTCGGGGGAGACGTAGTCGGTCGTGCCCAGCACGCGCCCGTCGGCCGTCAACCCGTCCTCCTCGAGCGAGCGCGCGATGCCGAAGTCGGTCACGCGCGCGCCGCCTTCGGCGTCGATCAGCACGTTCTGGGGCTTCACGTCGCGGTGCACGATGCCGCGCGCGTGCGCGACGCCGAGCGCGCGCGCGATCTCGATCGCGTAGGCGACGGCCTCGGGGATCGGCAGCCGCCCGGCGCGGCGGATCCGCTGCTTGAGCGTCTCGCCCTCGACGAACTCGAAGACGATGTAGGGGTGGCCCTCGTCCTCGCCGGCGTCGATCACGCCCACGATGTGCGGGTCCGAGAGCTGCGCGACCGCCCGCGCCTCGCGGCGGAAGCGCTCGAGCTGGTCGGAGTCGCGGGCGATCTCGCGGTTGAGCAGCTTGATCGCGACCTCGCGCTCGAGCACCTGGTCGAACGCGCGGTAGACGGTCGACATCCCGCCGACGCCGATCTGGGCATCCAGCCGATAGCGAGCGTCCAGCAGCGTGCCGACGAGCGTGCTCATGTCCCGATCCCTATTTTGCGCGAATGGCCGCTGTTCATGCGTCGTACTTCACGGATCCTGCGTGCTCGGGCTCGTGGGCGCTCGAGCCGGCGGTCCGTCGGCTGCAGCGGGAGTTCGGCGCCGAGGTACGCCTCTCCTACGTGATGGTCGGCCTCGCGCGCGAGTTCGGCCCGCCGCAGGGGCTCGTGGCGCAGTGGCTCGACGCGGCTGCGGCGAGCGGGATGCCGTTCGATCCGCGCCTCTGGCTCGAGGCGCCGCCGCGCAGCTCGCACCCGGCGTGCCTCGCCGTGAAGGCCGCGGCCGAGCAGGGCGATCCGGCGCCCTGCCTGCGCCGGCTGCGCGAGGGCCTGATGTGCGGTCGCCGCCGGCTCGATCACTTCGAGGCGCTGCTCGAGGAGGGGCGTCACGTGCCGGGCCTCGACCTCGAGCGCTTCCGCGTCGACCTCGGCTCGCACGCGACGCTCGAGGCGCTGGGCGCGGACGTCGAGCGGGCGCGCCGCGCCGGGGCGCAGTCGCCGGCGATCGAATTCAGCGACGCCGCCGGCGCGACGCGGCTCGTGACCGCGGGCGAGCCCTACGAGGCGCTGCGCGACGCCGCGCTCGCCTCCGGCGCCACGCCCGTCGCCGATGCGCCGCCCTCGGTCGAGGAGGCGCTGCGGCGCTTCGGCACACTCGCGACGGCGGAGGTCGCGGCCGTCTGCGAGCTCCCGGGGCCGCGCGCGGCGGCCGAGCTCTGGCGCCTCGCCGTCGAGTGGCGCGTGCGCGCCGACCGCCGGCTCACGGGCGAGCTGTGGTCGCTCGCGTGAGACGCTGGGACCGAGGTCGCCAGCGTGATCGAATAGTGGCCCTTGTCTCAACGTTCGACCCGTTATGGCGGTCGCAGGTGGCCGCCATGCGGCGTCCTCGGAGATCCGCCGTAGCCCGGCTACGGCGGACTCCTGCGTCCTTGCCTGGCGACGCCTGCGCCGCGCCATTTCCGGGCGAACCTTTCGTCAAGGACCACTAGCCGACTCAGCCCGCCGCCCGCAGGCCGTCGTCGCCCCCGGCGAGGCCGTGGCCGGGCAGCTCCACCAGGCCGTCCCGGGGGGTCACGGTCCCGATCTGCCGCGTGCCCGGGTGGTGGCGCTCGAGCATCGCGATCGCCGCGTCGGCCGTGTCCGCGGGCACGACGCAGCAGAAGCCGCACCCCATGTTGAAGACCTCGAGCATCTCGCGGTCCTCGACGCGACCGAGCTGCTGGATCAGCGCGAAGACGGGCGGGACCGGCAGCGGCGCGTCGATCAGGTAGCCGACCGCCGCCTCGAGGCGCAGCAGGTTGAGCATGCCGCCGCTCGTGATGTGCGCGAGCCCGTGGACGGGGACGTCGGAGCGCAGCAGCTCGAGCACGGCGCGCACGTAGATCACCGTCGGCTCGAGCAGCGCGTCGGCGACGCTCGCGCCGCCGAGGGCATCGGGGCGGTCGTCGAGTCCGAGGCCGCCGTCCTCGAGCAGCGCCCGGCGCGCGAGCGTGAGGCCGTTGGAGTGGACGCCCGAGGAGGGCAGGCCGAGCACGACGTCGCCGGGGGCGCACGCGGCGCCCGTCACGATCGCGTCGAGCGCGACCGTGCCGAAGCACGCGCCCGTGAGGTCGAAGCCCAGCGGCGACGGGTGGCCGCGGATCAGCTCCGGGAGCTGGGCGAGCTCGCCGCCCGGGATCTCGACGCCCGCCGCCTCGGCGCCGCGCTTGAGGCCCTCGCCGATCGCGCGCAGCATCACGGGGTCGGCGTGCTCGACCGCGAGGTAGTCGAGCACCGCGAGCGGCTCCGCGCCCACGCACAGCACGTCGTTCACGTTCATCGCGATGCAGTCGATCCCGACCGTGTCGAAGCGGCCGGTCTGCTCCGCGACGATCACCTTCGAGCCGACGCCGTCGG
>DAIOGP010000072.1:2047-6985 GCA_036745135.1 Solirubrobacteraceae bacterium | reverse complement strand
CGACGATCGCCGACTCGACCTCGGCGGTCGAGAGCCGGTGCCCGGAGACGTTGATCACGTCGTCGATCCGCCCGATCACCCAGATGCAGCCGTCCGCGTCGACCCGCGCCGCGTCGCCGGCGAGGTAGGTGTCCGAGCCGAAGCGCCGCCAGTAGGTCTCGCGATAGCGCTCGTCGTCGTGGTAGAGCGTGCGCAGCATGCCCGGCCACGGGCGCGTCAGGACGAGCACGCCCGTCCCCTCCGTGACCGGCGCCCCGTCCTGGTCGACGACGGCGGCGAACACGCCCGGGAAGGGTCGCATCGCCGAGCCGGGCTTGGGCGCCGTGATGCCCGGCAGCGGCGTGATCGCGATGTGCCCGGTCTCCGTCTGCCACCAGGTGTCGACGATCGGGCAGCGGCCGTCGCCGATCACGCGGTGGTACCAGAGCCAGGCCTTCGGGTTGATCGGCTCGCCGACCGTCCCGAGCAGCCGCAGCGACGAGAGGTCGTGCGCGGCCGGGTACGTGGGCCCCCACTTCATGCACGCGCGGATCGCCGTCGGCGCCGTGTAGAAGATCGTCACCCCGTCGCGCTCGATCAGCTCCCACCAGATCGACTTGTGCGGGTAGTCGGGCGCGCCCTCGTACATCACGCTCGTCGTGCCGTTGGCCAGCGGCCCGTAGACGATGTAGGTGTGGCCCGTGATCCAGCCGACGTCGGCCGAGCACCAGTAGACGTCGCTCTCCGGCTTCAGGTCGAACACGTAGCGGTGGGTGGTCGCGGCGCCCGTCAGGAAGCCGCCCGTCGTGTGGAGGATGCCCTTGGGCTTGGCGGTCGAGCCCGACGAGTAGAGGATGAACAGCGGGTGCTCGGCATCGAGCGGCTCGGCCGGGCAGACCGGATCGGCGGCCGCGAGCGCCTCGTCGTAGAAGACGTCGCGCCCGTCGCGCATCGGCGCGTCGACCCCGGCGTGGCGCACGACGACGATCGTCTCGAGCGTGGCGAGATCGTCCATGACCCGGTCGACGTCCGCCTTGATCGGCGCGGTCTTGCCCTTGCGGCGGGCGCCGTCGACGGTGATCAGCGCCTTCGCGTGGGAGACCTCCATGCGCTCGCGCACGGCCTCGGGCGCGAAGCCCCCGAAGACCACGTTGTGCGGCGCGCCGATCCGCGCGCAGGCCAGCATCGCGACGACGACCTCGGGGATCATCGGCAGGAAGATCCCGACGACGTCGCCCTCGCCGATGCCGCGCGCCTTGAGCGCGTTGGCGCAGCGCTGCACGTCGCGGTGGAGGTCGGCGTAGGTGATCGCACGCGTCTCCCCCTCCTCGCCGTGCCAGTGGAAGGCGACGCGCTCGCCGCGGCCCGCCTCGACGTGGCGGTCGACGCAGTTGTAGGAGGCGTTCAGCTTGCCGCCCGTGAACCAGCGGTAGAACGGGGCGTCGGCGTCGTCGAGCACCTTGTCCCAGGGCTCGAACCAGTGCAGCTCGGCGGCGTGCTTCGCCCACCAGGCATCGGGGTCGCGCTCGGCCTCCGCGTAGATCGCGGAGTCGTTCCACAGCGCCTGCGCGCGGAAGTCAGCGGGCGGCTCGAAGCGCTCGACCTCGAGCAGCGCCTCGAGCTCGCGCTCGAGCTCGTTCGTCGCCTCGGCCGGGGTCACGCCATCGGACATCCCATCCTCCTTGTCGCTCCGCTCCAACTGCGCGCGATGATGACGCACGGCGGCCGATCGTGGGAGCCCCACTCGGCCAAACATGAGAATTCGCCTAACCGGCGCGGAAGCGCGGGGGCGATCGATACCATGGGCCCTGCCCTCGCCGACTGACGCGCTCTGAGCACTTGCGGCCGCCACACACGGCCGGGGCACGCATCCAACATGAGCCACCTTCTCGGACTTCTGCTTGCGCTCGCGTGCTCACTCGCGACAAGCCTGGGCTTCCTGCTCAAGCACCGCGGCGCCTGCGCGGCGCCGCCGGTGACGATGCGGCGCCCGCTCGCCTCGGCGCGTGGGCTGTTCAAGTCGCGCTGGTTCGCGATCGGCATGGCCGTCGCGACCGGGGCGTGGGCGTTCCACGTCGCCGCGCTCGCGGCCGCGCCGCTCTCGCTGGTGCAGGCCGTCCTCGCCGGCGGCATCGTGATGCTCGCCGTCCTCGCGGAGCGCGTGTTCGGGCTCCAGGTGGGACTGCGCCAGTGGTGGGGCATCGCCCTGACCGCGGCTGGCCTCCTGCTGCTGGCGATGACCGTGCCGGCGACCCAGGGCGCGCACTCGCAGTTCTCGCTCGCCGGGATGATCGCGTTCGAGGCCGGGCTGCTCCTGCTCGGCGCGCTGCTCATCGGCGGCCCGCGCATCGGCGGCCCGCGCGAGCACCACGGCGCGATGCTCGGTGCAGCGGCCGGCGTGCTCTTCGGGGTGTCGGACATCGCGATCAAGGCGCTGACCGGCTTGGTCGGCGACGCGGGCATGATCGGGCTGCTGAGCCCCTGGCTGCTCGTCGCCGCGATGGCCTCGGTCGTGGCCTTCTACGCCTCGGCGCGCGGGCTCCAGGAGGGCGAGGCGGTACCGGTCATCGCGGTGACCGGATCGGCCGCGAACGTCGCCTGCATCGCGGGCGGGTTCATCGTCTTCAACGACCCGATGCCGGGCAACGCGATCGGGATCGCGTTGCAGATCCTGGCGTTCGGCATGGTCTGCGTCGCCGCGCTGCTGATGCCCGCGCCGGTCCGCGCGGCGCACGCGCACGCGTAGCGCGCGGCGCTCAGCGCCGGAACGCGAGCACGTTCGCGGCCAGCCAGTCCCCCGGCACGCGCTCGGCCCGGATCGCGGTGGCGAGCGCCGCCGTCGTGTAGACGTCCAGGCGCATCCCGACGGCCGCGAAGCGCTCCACCCAGTAGGCGGGCGGCTGCAGGTTGACGGGCTCGACCCCGCCCTGACCGGGCTGGCCCGAGCTGAAGACCGCGATCGGCGCCGCCGAGGCGACGAACGCGACGAGCCGCTCGCCGAGCGGCTCGCTCAGCTGCTGCCCGACCTCGAAGCAGCAGGCCACGTCGAACGGGCCCGCGAGTCGCGCCGGCTCCGGACGCTCGAGGTCCAGCGGCACGGACCGCACGCCCTGCCACGACGCGAGCAGGCGGCCGACGCGCGCGCGCTCGCACGCCACCACGTCGAGCCCGCGCCGCGCCAGCTCGGCCGCGAGCGCGCCGCTGCCGGCGCCGACGTCGACCCACCGGTGGGCGGTGGGGAACTGGCGCGTGAGCGCCGTGGCGAGGCCCGGCGCGTTCTGGAGCGCGAGCCGGTGGTACAGGCGGAACGCGAGCGGGCTCTCGACGAGCGAGTCCACGCCGATGCGGCGTCCGACGCGCGCCAGGCGGGCCGTCGGGCTCTGTTGCGTTTGCGTTCCTTCGCGCGCGTCCATGCGACGACCCATCTTGCCGGATCCGTCGCGCGAGCGCTACCCCGCGCGCCATAGAATCGCGCGGCCAGCGACGTCCGAGGGAGACCATGAGCGACGAGCCGACCAAGTACCTGCTGTCCGAGCGCGACATCCCGACCCACTGGGTCAACCTGCTGCCGGACCTGCCCGGCGAGCCGCTCCCGCCGCTCAGCCCGGCGACCATGCAGCCGGCGGGTCCCGAGGACCTGTCGCCGATCTTCCCCATGGCGCTGATCCAGCAGGAGGTCTCGATGGAGCCCGAGATCGAGATCCCCGAGCCCGTGCGCGAGGCGTACAAGCTCTGGCGCCCGACGCCGCTGTACCGCGCGCGCCGGCTCGAGCGCGCGCTCGATACGCCGGCGCACATCTACTACAAGTACGAGGGGGTCTCGCCGTCGGGCTCGCACAAGCCCAACACGGCCGTGCCGCAGGCGTACGAGAACGCCCAGGCCGGCGTGCGCAAGCTCGCGACCGAGACCGGCGCCGGCCAGTGGGGCTCGTCGCTGGCCTTCGCGTGCCAGCTCTTCGGGCTCGAATGCGAGGTTTTCATGGTCGGCTCGAGCTTCGACCAGAAGCCCTACCGCCGCTCGATGATGCAGACCTGGGGCGCGACCGTGCACCGCTCCCCCAGCGCGCTGACGGAGGCGGGCAAGGCGCAGGCCGAGCATCCGACCGGCTCGCTCGGCATCGCGATCTCCGAGGCGGTGGAGGTCGCCGCCCAGGACCCGTCGTGCAACTACGCGCTGGGCTCCGTGCTCAACCACGTGCTCCTGCACCAGACCGTCATCGGCCAGGAGGCGATGGCGCAGCTCGCGATGGCCGGCGAGCAGCCCGACGTCGTGGTCGGCTGCGTGGGCGGCGGCTCGAACTTCGCGGGCCTGGCGTTCCCCTACGTGCGGCGGGTGCTGCGCGGCGAGGCCACGATGCGCTTCGTGGCGGCCGAGCCGGCCGCTTGCCCGACGCTGACGCGGGGCGTGTACCGCTACGACTTCGGCGACACGGCCGGGATGACGCCGTTGATGCCGATGTACACGCTCGGCCACGACTTCGTGCCGCCGCCGGTCCACGCCGGCGGGCTGCGCTACCACGGCGACGCGCCGATGGTGTGCGGGCTCGTCAAGGCGGGGATCGTGGAGGCCCGGGCGCACAAGCAGAACGAGACCTTCGCGGCGGCCGTCCAGTTCGCCCGCGCGGAGGGCATCATCCCGGCGCCGGAGGCCGGCCACGCCGTGAAGGCGGCGCTCGAGGAGGCGGAGGCGGCGAAGCAGGCCGGCGAGGCGCGGGTGATCCTCTTCGGGCTCTGCGGCCACGGCCACTTCGACATGGCGGCGTACGACGCGTACCTGGCGGGGACGCTCGAGGACCCCGAGTTCTCCGAGGCCGACATGGAAGCGGCGCTGGCGCGGCTCCCGGAGACGCCGGCGATCGCCTGAGCCGGACCGGAGACGGCGCGACGAGGAGTGGATCGCGGCGGCCGACTAGCGCCGCTTCTTGCGCTTGCGGCGCTCTGCGGTCGCCGTGCCCGCGC
>DAIOGP010000072.1:0-1947 GCA_036745135.1 Solirubrobacteraceae bacterium | reverse complement strand
GCCGACTAGCGCCGCTTCTTGCGCTTGCGGCGCTCTGCGGTCGCCGTGCCCGCGCCGACGGGCTCGGCCTCGTGCTCCGCGCCGCGACGAGCAGGAAGCGGCGCGTCGGCGCCGGCCTCGCGCTGCTCGCGCAGCTGCATCTGCGTCGGCCAGGGCTGCGCTTCACCGGTCACCCACGCCGGCGGAACGCCGTTCGGCCACCGACCGCTGAACAGGTAGCCGAGCGCGCCGAGCCAGAACGCCTGGACGATCGGCACCGGAGTGCCGATCGGCAGGACCGCGAGGACCGCGCCGATCACGCCGAGGATGCCCATGAACCGGGTCAGCAGCCCGACGCGCATGGCGTTCAGCGAGAGCATCACGAGCGCGAAGACCAGCGCCAGCAGCGCCGCGTAGCCCACGATCGCGGTGGCGAGCACGGGATCGGCCTCCACGACCTTCTTGGCGGCCGCGTAGCTGCGGTCGCCGGCCGCCCAGTCCGACGCGCGCACCGAGACGATCACCTGCCGGAGGATCGTCCCGACCGCGAGGCCGATGCCGCCGAACAGGGCCATGAAGCGCGCGACGGGCGGCAGCTCGGGCTTGCGGTGCTTGGTGGCGAGATAGAGGAAGTTGAGGGTCAGCGCGATCGCGACCGCGCTCAGGCCCGACAGGACGGCGGCGACGAGCAGGCCGGTCGCGTGGTCGTGCAGGAACGCGGCCTGCTCGACCGGGAAGTTCGGCGAGTTGCTCGGCAGGTCGCGGTAGGCCGCGCCGGAGGCCAGCCCGCCGAACAGCGTCAGCACCGCCGCCAGGCCCGCCGCGATCGCAGCGCGCGGGCGGGCGGAGGCCTCCCAGCGGAGCTGCTCCTCGGTCGTCATCGCCCCGGGATGGTAGTCACCCGCCGTGTCCGGGCGGGGGTAGACTCGCGCCGATGGTGATCCGCGAGGTGATGACGGAGTCGATCGTCACGGCGCCGGCCGGCGCGTCGGTGCGCGACGTCGCCGAGCTCATGCGCGAGCGCAACGTGGGCTCCGTCGTGCTCGTCGAGGACGAGCGGCCGACGGCGTTCGTGACCGACCGCGACCTCGCGGTGAGCGTCGTCGCCGACGGCCGCTCGGGGCAGGACCGGGCGCACGACCACGCCTCCTCCCCGGTCGTCACCGGAGCCCCGGACATGGCCGTCGAAGAGGCAGCGGCGCTGATGGTCGAGCACGGCATCCGCCGTCTCCCCGTGCTGGAGCAGGGACGGCTCACCGGGATCGTCACGCTCAACGACCTCGCCGTGCGCACGGGCGACCTCGAGCTCGCCCACCGCTTGACGACCGAGATCATGCGCGCGGCGATGCCCGACTTCTACTTCCACCAGCGCGGCGGCTGATGGCCCCGACGGGGCCGATCGCCGTCTACGGGGCGAGCGGCTACACCGGCACGCTCGTCGTGCGCGAGCTGCAGCGGCGCGGACTCGAGCACGTGCTCAGCGGGCGCGACGAGGCGAAGCTCCGGCGGCTGGCCGCCGAGCTCGGGACCGACGCGCCCGTGCGTGCCGCGGCGCACGACGACCCTGCGGCGCTGCGGGCTGCGCTCGCGGGCTGCGCCGTGGTCGTCAACTGCGCCGGCCCCTTCACCTTCTTCGGCGAGCCGATCGTGCGGGCGGCGATCGAGAGCGGCGCCCACTACGTCGACACGACCGGCGAGCAGCCCTACATGCAGCGCGTGTTCGAGCACTTCGAGGAGTCCGCGCGCGCCACCGGCGTCGCCGTGGTGCCGGCGATGGGCTTCGACTACGTGCCCGGCGACCTGATCAGCAACCTCACGGCGCGCGGGCACGAGCCGCTGCGCGAGCTCGTCGTCGCCTACGCCGTGGCCGGGTTCGGCGCCACGCGCGGCACGCTGCGCTCGGCGCTCGAGATGCTGCGGGGCGGTGACCTCGCCTACGTCGACGGGACGTGGCGGCCCGCCGGCGCC
>DAIOGP010000071.1:1584-7035 GCA_036745135.1 Solirubrobacteraceae bacterium | reverse complement strand
CGTCGCCAACCGCTACATCGCGCTCACCCCGGGGCCGAACAGCGGGACCAAGCTCGACGCCAGAGCGGTGCTCGGCGAGGACCAGACGACGTCGCCCGTCAGCCTCGACCAGCTGTTCGACACGCTCGACCCCAAGACGCGTCGCGCGCTGCAGAACGTGATCCAGGGCCAGGCGACGTGGTACCAGGGCAAAGGTCGCCAGACGAACGCCGCGAACCGCTTCTTCAACCCCTCGATCTCGTCGACGACGCGCCTGCTCGAGGACCTCAACGCCGACCAGCAGGCGTTCACGGACCTGATCGTGAGCAGCTCGAAGCTCGCCACCGCGGTCGCCGAGAAGCGCGACGACCTCGCGAGCCTGATCGCCAACGCCAACGCGACCTCCGGCGCGATCGCCGACGAGAACGCGGCCTTCGACCAGACGCTCGCGACGCTGCCGACGACGTTGCGCAAGGCGAACACGACGTTCGTGAACCTGCGCTCCACGCTCGACGACCTCGACGCGCTCGTCTCGGCGTCGAAGCCCGCCGTCAAGAAGCTCGGCCCGTTCCTGCGACAGCTCGAGCCGCTGCTCGCCGAGGCGCGCCCGACGCTCACCGACCTCAGCGCCTCGATCTCGTCCCGCGGCGACACGAACGACTTCACCGACGCGGAGCGCTCCGCGGTCACGCTCGCGAAGCTCGCCGACACCGCCTTCCCGCACTCGATCGAGGCGCTACGGACCTCGCAGCCCGTGATCGACTTCATCCGCCCGTACACGTCCGACCTCGTCGGCTGGCTGCGCGACTTCTCGCAGGGCGCGGCCAACTACGACGCGAACGGCCATTTCGCGCGCGTGCAGCCGGAGTTCTTCCCGTTCAAGTTCGTCGATGGCCCCGACGGCGGGACGCTCGTGCCGGTCTCACCCGGGGAACGCCTCTCGAGCCTCAAGCGCTCCAACGGCAAGCGCTGCCCGGGCAGCGCCACGCAGGCCCCGCTCGACGGCTCGGCCCCGTTCCTCGATGACGGCGGCCTGACGGCCGTGGACTGCGACCCGACCGCGGTGCCCCCGGGCCCATGAGACGCGCGCTCGTCGTCGCCGCCGTGCTCGTCGCCGCCACCGCGGTCGTGGTCCTCAACGTCGGTGCCGGCGATTCCGGGGGCGGCTACAAGGTCCGGGCGATCTTCGACAACGCCGTCTCGGTCATCTCGGGGGAGGACGTCAAGATCGCCGGCGCCAAGGTCGGTCAGATCGACTCGCTCGACGTCACGCCGGACTTCAAAGCCGCGGTCGTGATCCGCATCGACGACGCGGGCTTCCAGGACTTCCGCCAGGACGCGACGTGCACGATCCGGCCGCAGTCGCTGCTCGGCGAGAAGTTCGTCGAGTGCACGCCGACGCAGCCGCGCGCGGTCGGCGAGCCGCTGCCACCCGCGTTGGACCGGATCCCCAGCGGCGAGCCCGGCGCCGGCCAACGGCTGCTGCCGATCAGCCAGACCTCGACGCCGGTCGACATCGACCTGATCCAGAACATCCTGCGCAAGCCATACGCCGAGCGCTTCTCGATCATCCTCGGCGAGTTCGGCACGGCCTTCGCGGGTCGCGGCGACGACATCCGCACCGCGATCCGCCGCGCCGACCCGGCGCTGCAGCAGTTCGATCGCGTCCTGAAGATCCTGGCCGACGAGAACCGCGTGCTCGCGAACCTCGCGCGCGACTCCGACAAGGTGCTCGAGCCGCTCGCGCGCGACCGCGGGAGCTTCGCGGACTTCTTCGTGCAGGCGAACAAGGCCGCCCAGGCCACCGCGGAGCGCAGCACCGACCTCGAGCGCGGCATCCAGCGCTTCGCGCCGTTCCTGCGCCAGCTGCGCCCGACCGCCGACCAGCTCGGCAAGTTCGCCGAGCAGGCGACGCCGGTGCTGGCGGACCTGCGCGCCGCCGGCCCCGACGTGAGCCGCTTCTTCGAGCAGGTCGGACCGATCACGCGCGCCGGCACGCCGGCGATCAAGTCGCTCGGCACGCTCGCCGACCGGGCCGGCCCGGCGCTCGACGCCTCGCGCCCCGTCATCGACCAGCTCGGTGCCTTCGCCGCGCCCGCGAGGCCGTTGTTCCGCAACCTCGCGGCGCTGACGGCGAGCCTCGAGGCGACGAAGACGATCGAGGGGATCATGCACTTCCTGATCTACTCGGCCGGCTCCGTCAACGGCTTCGACAGCCTCAGCCACTACCTGCGCGCGCAGCTCGTCGTGAACAACTGCACCGGCTACGCGATCGCGACGAACACGTTCTGCAGCGCGAACTTCAGCGGCGCCGAGGGCGCGACGCAGGCGTCGCTGGGGAGCCTCGCGACGACGGCGAAGGCCCGGCCGGCGC
Organism: Solirubrobacteraceae bacterium; assembly: GCA_036745135.1. Lineage (GTDB taxonomy): Bacteria > Actinomycetota > Thermoleophilia > Solirubrobacterales > Solirubrobacteraceae > DAIOGP01. The sequence goes on along the minus strand of DAIOGP010000071.1, from coordinate 4,682 downwards.
GCGAGCGGTTCGCGACGCGCGCGCCGGCCGCCTCGAGCGCCCCGGCCGGGACGTCTCCCGCGCCGGCCGGCGCCACGACCACGCCGCAGACGCCCGCCAAGCCGACCGCCGGTGCCGCTGCTGATCCGAACGCCGGCCTCGCCGACTACCTGTTCGGAGCGCAGCGATGAGGCGCCGCGGCTCGGGCTCGATCGCCGCCAACCCGGTGCTCATCGGCGCCGCGACGACGCTCGTCGCGATCGTCGCCGTGTTCCTGGCCTACAACGCGAACGGGGGCCTGCCGTTCGTGCCGACGTACCAGCTCAAGGCCCAGGTGCCGAGCGCCGCGCAGCTCGTCAAGGGCAACGAGGTGCGGATCGGCGGCGCCCGCGTCGGCCTGATCAAGAGCATCCGGCCCGTCACCGCGCGGGACGGCCGCGTGTTCGCGCTGCTCGACCTCCGGCTCGAGACGACGATCAAGCCGCTGCCGGTCGACTCGACGCTGCTCGTGCGCCCGCGCTCCTCGCTCGGCCTCAAGTACCTCGAGATCACGAAGGGCACGTCGACGCAGGGCTATCTCGACGGCGCGACGATCCCGCTGAAGCGGTCGGTCACCGAGCCGATCGAGATCGATGAGGTCTTCAACACGTTCGACGCCGCGACGCGGCGCGCGAGCCAGGTCGATCTGAAGGAGTTCTCCGACGCGCTGGCGGGCCGTGGCCAGAGCCTCAACCTGACGATCGGCGAGCTCCCGTCGTTGCTCAGCCGGCTCGAGCCGGTGGCGCGCAACCTCGCCGACCCGCGCACCGGGCTCGGGCGCTTCTTCCGCGCGCTCGACGACGCGGCGGCTGCCGTCGCGCCGGTGGCGCAGACCCAGGCCGACCTGTTCGCGAACCTCGACAAGACCTTCACGGCGTTCGCGGACGTCGCGCGCCCCTACATCCAGGAATCCATCAGCGGCGGCCCCCCGGCGCTCGATGCCGCCATCAAGAACCTCCCGCTCCAGCGCCCGTTCCTCGCCAACAGCACGGCGTTGTTCAAGGACCTGCGCCCGGGCATCCGCCAGCTGCGGCTCGGCGCGGGCGACCTCGCCGACGCCTTCGTGCTCGGCACCACCGCGGCCCGCCGCGCGCCCGCGTTCAACGCGCGGCTCGCGAGCGCGCTCGACGCGTTGAAGGCGTTCAGCGAGGACGCGCGCGTCCCGATCGGGCTCACCGACCTCAAGGGAACCGTCTCGGCGCTCGCGCCGACGATCGACTTCGCGACGCCGACGCAGACCGTCTGCAACTACGTGAACCTGCTGTTCCGCAACGTCAACAGCCTGCTCAGCGACGGCGACGGCGTGGGGACGTGGCAGCGGTTCGGCATCATCGCGCCGCCCGTCGGGCCGAACAACGAGGGCGGCCCCGCCTCCGCGCCGGCCAACGGGCCGAGCATCGAGAACCACCTGCACAGCAACCCCTATCCCAACACGGCCGCCCCCGGCCAGCCGCGCGAGTGCGAGGCGGGCAACGAGCCCTACGTCGTGGGCCAGACGACGATTGGCAACCCCGGCGGCCCGCTGAAGGTGACGACCGAGGACCAGCTGCCGCTGACGACGCCGACCGGAGGGACGGGCTGATGCTCGGTCGCCGACGCCGGAGGACGAGGAGCGGGGAGGTCGTGCGCATCCCGCGCAAGGACCGCACGGGCATGAACCCGCTCAAGGCGGGCCTGATCCTGCTGGTCGTCGCGGGCGCGGCCACCTACTTCGGCTTCGCCAAGCACATCCCGTTCACGCACGGGTTCCAGGTCAAGGCCGTGTTCGAGTCCGCGAACTCGATCCGCCTCGCATCGCCCGTGCGGATCGCCGGCGTGAACGTCGGCAAGGTGAAGCGGGTCGAGCGCTACAAGGACACCGACATGGCGCTGGTGACGATGGAGATCGACGACAAGGGCCTGCCGATCCACAAGGACGCGACGCTCAAGATCCGCCCCCGGATCTTCCTCGAGGGGAACTACTTCGTCGACATCAAGCCCGGCACCCCGTCGGCGGCCACGCTCGAGTCGGGCGACACGATCAAGGTCACCCAGACCGCCACCCCGGTGCAGCTCGACCAGCTGCTCGGCGCGCTGCAGACCGACTCGCGCCAGGACCTCAAGGACCTGCTCGACGGCTACGGCGGCGCGCTGACGCACAAGCCGACGCGCGCGGAGGACGCGACGCAGGACCCGTCGGTCCGCGGCCAGACGGGCGCCGAGGCGCTCAACGGCGCGCTCGACTACGGCAAGCCGGCGTTCAAGGGCTCGGCGATCGTGAACACCGCGCTGCGCGGCTCGTCGCCGCGCGACCTCCCGCGGCTCATCGCCGCGTTCGGCCGCGTCGCGGCCGCGCTCGCGACGAGCGAGGACGACCTCAAGGGCTTCATCTCGAACTTCAACACCACGACCGCCGCGTTCGCCGCGCGACAGGCCGACCTGCGCGCGTCGATCCGCGAGCTGGGGCCGACGCTCCAGGTCGCCAACCGCACGTTCGACCACCTCAACGCGGCGTTCCCCGACACGCGCGCGTTCGCGCGCGAGATCCTGCCCGGCGTGCGTGAGACCCCGGCGACGCTCGACGCGAGCCTGCCGTGGATCGCCCAGGTCCGCGGCCTCGTCGGGCGCGACGAGCTCGGCGGGCTCTCCGTCCAGCTGCGCGCGCTGGCGCCCGAGCTGGCGCGGACGGCGCAGGGGACGATCGGCTTCCTGCCCGAGGCCGACGCGCTGGCGCAGTGCACGAGCAAGATCCTCGTCCCGAGCGGCAACGTGGTGCTCGACGACGGCGCGCTGAGCTCGGGCGCGGCCAACTACAAGGAGTTCTGGTACACGATCGTCGGCTTCAACGGCGAGGGCCAGAACTTCGACGGGAACGGGTCCTACATCCGCTTCCAGTCGGGTGGCGGGGCCACGCCGATCGCCTCGCGCAAGATCCCCGGCCAGGCCGACAGGTTCCGGCTCGTCGGCAACGCCGCGCTGGCGCCGCTGGGCACGCGGCCCAAGTACCCCGGCAAGCTCTCGCCCGTCCGCAAGGACGTCCCGTGCGCCAAGAACCAGGCTCCCGATCTCAACGGGCCCGCCGCCGCGGTCGGTCCCGGCGA
>DAIOGP010000071.1:0-1484 GCA_036745135.1 Solirubrobacteraceae bacterium | reverse complement strand
CCAAGAACCAGGCTCCCGATCTCAACGGGCCCGCCGCCGCGGTCGGTCCCGGCGACGAGGTCCTCGGCGCCACGACGACGCGCACGGCGACGGCGCCACGCGCGCGAGGCACGCGATGAGGGTCGCGATCCGCAAGTACCGCAAGGACTTCCTCGCGATCGTCGTGCTGGTCGTGATCGGCGTCGGGATCGGCGGCTACATCCTGTCCAACCAGCGGCTCTACCTGCCCAAGTGGGTGCCGGGCGTCGGGACCGACTTCTTCAAGCTGAAGGCGCAGTTCTCGACGGCGCAGTCGGTCACCCCGGGGCAGGGCCAGACCGTGAACATCGCCGGCGTCCGCGTGGGGGAGATCTCGCGCGTCGACCTCGTCGACGGCCGCGCCGTGGTGACGATGAACGTGCGCCGCAAGTACAGCCGCATCTACCGCGACGCGACCATGCTGCTGCGGCCGAAGACCGGCCTCAACGACATGATCATCGAGCTCTTCCCGGGGCACCCGGCCGCGGGCAGGCTCAAGGACGGCGCGACGCTGCCGGTGGCCAACACGCTGCCCAACGTGAACCCCGACGAGATCCTGGCGGTGCTCGACGGCGACACGCGCGACTACCTGCGCCTGCTGCTGGCGGGCGGCGGAAAGGGGCTGAAGGACCAGGGCCCGGCCTTCTCGTCGGTGCTGCGCCGCTTCAAGCCGACCGGACGCGACGTCGCCAAGGCCACGCGCCTCGTCGCGGCGCGTCGGCGCAACGTCGCCCACGCGATCCACAACTTCCGCCTGATCTCGGAGGCGCTCGGCTCCAAGGACCGGCAGCTGACGCAGTTCGTCAAGAGCTCCAACGCCGTGCTGGGCGCGTTCGCGCGCCAGAACACGAGCCTCCAGTCGCTGCTCGTCGAGCTGCCGAGCACGCTGCGCGCGACGAACACGGCGCTGCAGCGCACCGACGCCTTCGCGGCCGAGCTCGGCCCGGCGCTCGCGTCGCTGCGGCCGGCCGCGCGCGCGCTGGGTCCCGCGCTCACCTCCTCGCGGGCGTTCTTCGACGCGACCACGCCGGTGATCGCCGACAAGCTGCGGCCGTTCACCAAGCGCGCCCTGCCGACGGTGGCGGCCGCCGTGCCCGCCACGCGTGACCTGGCCGGCCTGGCGCCCGACCTCGTGAGCACGTTCAAGGTCCTCAACCACTTCTTCAACGCGCTGGCCTACAACCCGCCCGGCCAGGCCGACGAGGGCTACCTCTTCTGGCTGGCCTGGCTCAACCACGCGGGCGCGTCGGTCTTCTCGACCGCCGACGCCCACGGGCCGATCCGCCGCGGCATCGTCCTGGTCCAGTGCGGCAACATCCAGCTGCTCAAGCGCGTGGCGGCGAACAGCCCGCAGCTCGGCGTGCTGGTCAATCTGCTCAACCCGCCCGAGAACTGCACCGGGGGCTAGCGCGATGCAGAAGCAGGCGCCGACGTTGGGGCGGTTGTTGGTGATGGCGGGGTTTGCG
>DAIOGP010000070.1:0-7159 GCA_036745135.1 Solirubrobacteraceae bacterium | reverse complement strand
GCTGACCCGCGGCGGTTGGTGCAACTGCTACCTGGTCCGCGAGGACGACGGCCTCACGCTGATCGACACGACCTTCCTCGCGGGCGCGGGCGCGATCGCCGCCGCCGCCGCGGCCGCCGGGGCTCCCATCGTGCGCATCGCGCTGACGCACGGGCACAGCGACCACCGCGGCTCGCTCGACGCGCTCGCGGCCCGGCTGCCCGACGCCGAGGTCAGCTTCGGTGCGCGCGAAGCCCGCTTCCTGCGCGGCGATCGCTCGCTCGATCCCGGCGAGCCGCGGCGGCGACCGCTCGGCATGGCGAAGGTCAGGACCGGCCCGGCGCGCGAGCTCGGGCCCGGGGACCGGCTCGGCTCGCTCGAGGTCGTCGCCGCGCCCGGCCACACGCCCGGCCAGATCGCGTTCCTCGACGTCCGCGACCGCACGCTGATCGCCGGCGACGCGTTCTCGACGCTCCGCGGGACCTACGTCACGAGCAAGGTCAACCCGCGCTTCCCGTTCCCGGCCACCGCGACCTGGCACCGCCCGACGGCGCTCGAGAGCGCGCGGCGGCTGCGCGCGCTCGAGCCCGCGCGCCTCGCGGTCGGCCACGGCCCGGTGCTCGAGCAGCCGCTCGCCGCGCTCGACGCGGCCATCGCCGCGGCGAGCTGACGCGCGCCGAGCCCGCCGCGGCGGCGCGCTCTCGACGCGCCGCCGGCGAGCGACCCGCCTACTTCAGCGCTTCGCGCAGCCGCTTGGCCTCGCGCAGCAGCTCGCGCTGGCGCTCGATCAGGCGGTCGAGCCGGTCGCGAAACTCCTTGCTCGTGCGCGGCACCCCGGTGCCGGCCGCAGGCTGCGGCGTGGTCGCCGGTCGCTCGACTCCCGAGCCCGTGGTCTGCCCCGACGGGGAGGCCTCGGCGGGGATCGCGCCGCTGGCGAGGTAGGCGATCGTCTTGGCCTCGGCGTTCTGATCGGTGTCGTTGTTGAAGATCGCCACGACCTTGTTGCGCGCCGCATCGACGATCACCGTCTTCGTGACGGAGTTGGCCGACTCGGGGATGATCGAGAGCAGGAAGACGAGCCGGCCGGCGACGAACACGGGGCGCGGCTCGACGACGCGGAAGCGCCCGCCGCCGGTTCCGGCGGTGACGTCGGAGCCCGAGAAGACGATGCCGGGGATCGAGACCGAGCGCACCGTCTGGATCACGCGCCGGTTGCCGCTCAGGCTCTGGCCCTTGGGCACGCGCCAGATTCGCGTCGCGCCCGTGATCGCGTCGGTCAGGAACACGGCGTTGACGGCGAACGCCCTGCCGAACGGCTCGGCGACCGTGACCCACTGCGCGCCGCGCGCGCCGAAGTCGATCAGGTAGGGCTGCTGGTTGGTCTCGGTGTCCGTGATCTGCGTCTGCTCGTCGTGGGTGAACCAGTGGTTGGCGATCCCGCGCTTGTAGGCGTAGGCGTCCTGGATGCGGCGCGCGAGCGTGTCGGGGAACAGCCGCCCCGACTGCGCGATCTCGGGGCGCGCCCGCGCCCGCTCCGGTGAGAGGTCCTCGATCCGGCCGTCGGGGTGGACCGCGAACACGCCGCCGAGCTTGGGGCGGCGGATCAGGAAGCCGGTGTACTTCAGGTACGGGACCATGATCAGCGGCCGACCGCCCGCGTCGCGGATCGCGACCGGGTCGGTGAGCTCGATCAGGTAGTGGCGCTTGAGCAGCCGCCAGCGCAGGTTGTCCGTGATCTGCATGCCGGGCGCCGTCTCGAAGCGCGCGTCGGTCGCGACCACGTCGCGCTCGGTCTGCTCGGCGTCGAGCGTGAGCATGCCGGCGGTGTTCTTCGTCAGCGCGCGCAGCGCCGTGTTCGGCGTGCGCAGCGCCGTCCACGCCAGGCCCTGGGGCGTCTTGACGATGTGGAAGTCGGTCAGCCGCTCGGTCGGCGAGTTGAAGCCGCTCGACGCGAGCTGGGGCGCGACGTCGCGCGGGACGAGGCGCACCTTGCCCCCGGCCGGGAGGCCGTCGATCTGCGCGTAGCGCGTGTGCGTGTAGATGGAGCGCTCAGTGAGCGGCGTCTTGAGGATGGCCCCGGCGATGAGCGCCAGCACCGCCAGCCCGAAGACGGCGCTCGTGCCCCCCTGGGGCCGCTGACCGCGGCCGAGCCGCTCGACCGTCTCGCGCAGCGGCCCCGACCGGCGCACGATCGCGTCGGCGCGCGGGTCGCTCGCCCGCCCGGCGGGGTGCGGAGGGCGGGGTCCCGCAGCCCGCCGCCGCGCCAGCGCGCCGATCGCGATCACGGTGAGCGGCGGCAGCCACACGATCGGGCTGGTCCAGAAGAACATGACGAGGCCGTGGAACAGCGGGCGCACGAGCCACAGCACGACGAGCGGCAGCAGGACGCTCACGGCGAGTCTCAGCGCCAGGCGAGGGGTTCTCGGCATCGAGCGGACCAGCCTACCGGGGGCGGCCCGTTACGCTTCCGGCGCATGCCGCTCGCCGAGACCTTCCAGCAGATCGTCGACTCGCTGCCCGATGACTGGACCGACCTCGAGCTCGACCTGCGGATCGCGGACGAGCGCCGCTACGTCGAGGCGGCGACGTACGTCGTCACGTGCAACGCCCAGCCGTACTCGAAGCACGACTGGCACTGGCGGCTGCTGGTCGCGCACCGCTTCGGCCACGCCGCGGCGGCGCCCACCGTGCACGGCACGCTGCAGCTGCTCGACGACGCCGGCATCGAGGGCGAGCTCGCGGTGCGCGAGGTGCGCAGCGGGCGCGTCGAGGTCAACTCCTGGTGGGGCCGGCCGGAGTCCGTCCGGCAGGAGTTCCGCAAGCTCCGGGCCCAGTAGGGCCGCTCATGGCGCACGTCGTCGCACTCGTCCCGGACCTGCTGTTCGGCTCCCAGGTGGAGGGGGCGCTCCGCGCCGCGGGCCACGACGTCGAGCTCGTCGGGCACGAGGACGACGCGCGCGCGCGGGCGCCTGAGGCCGACGTGTTCGTCGTCGACCTCACGAGCGACGCGGTCGACGGCGCGACGCTCGTCGAGTCGATGCTCATGGGGCGCGAGCTCGGGGCCACGCGCACGCTCGGCTTCTACTCGCACGTCGACGAGGCGGCGAAGGCCCGGGCGCTCGAGGCCGGCATCGAGCTCGTCGTGCCGCGCGCGCGCATGGCGCGCGAGGGCGCCGCGCTCGTCGAGCGGCTCGCCGCGCCTACCGGCTGATTCATCCGGCTGCGGTTACCGGATGCGCCGCCTGCCTGGGGCCGGGCGGCGCCGTCCGCGTGCGGCCGTACGATCGCCCGCGTCCGTCCTTCGAGCCAGGAGCATCACGTGGAACGACGCGGTCCCGCCGCCTATGCGGCCGAGTTGATCGGCACCTTCGCCCTCGTCCTCTTCATCACGCTCGTGATCTCGATCGTGAATGGGCTCGGAGCCGGCTTCGGGCCGCCCGAGTTCCTGTTCATCGGGCTCCTGCACGTGCTCGTGCTGTCGATGTTGATCCACACCTTGGGCGGCGTCTCCGGCGGCCACTTCAACCCCGCGGTGACGACGGCGTTCGTCGCGCTGCGCAAGCTCGACCCGCGCGACGGCGTGAGCTACGTCGTCATGCAGCTGGCCGGCGGCGCGCTCGGCGCGCTGGTGACGAAGGCACTGCTGCTGAACGAGGGCAAGGCCGTCGACTACGGCGCCACGACGATCAGCGCGAAGTTCCTCGAGGGGCACGCGCTCCCGGGCCTCGTCGCCGAGGCGATCGGGACGTTCTTCCTGATGTGGGCGATCATGGGCGTCGCCGTCAATCCGCAGGCGGCCGCGGGCTGGGCGGGTCTGGTCATCGGCGGGACGCTCGGCTTCGCGGTGTTCGTCTTCGCCCCGCTGACCGGCGCCGGCTTCAACCCGGCGCGCTCGTTCGGGCCGGCGCTCGTCTCCGGCACGTGGACCGACTTCTGGGTCTACATCGTCGGCCCGGTCGTCGGCGCGGTCCTCGCGGCGACGATCTACAGCGCGCTGGTGCTGCGGCCCACGGCCGCGGGCGCGGAGGTCGGTCCGACCAGGTAGAGCGGCTCGCCCGGACGGCGCGTTCAGGCGCGGGTCTGCGCGGCGCGCTTGACGCGGTACATCGCCGCGTCGGCCGCGCGGAGCAGATCGTCGGCGCTCTGGCCCGCTTGCGCGCGGACCATGCCGACGCTCGCCGACAGCTGGAGCTCGGCGCCGTCGACCTCGAACGGGATCGCGAACGCGGCGTTGATCCGCGCGGTGATCTCGGCCGCCTGCGCATCGTCGACGACGTGGTGGCAGAGCACGACGAACTCGTCGCCGCCGAGTCGCGCCACGGTGTCATGGCCGCGCACCGTCTCGAGCAGGCGCCCGGCCGTGGCGACGAGGACCTGGTCGCCGGCGTCGTGCCCGTGGGCGTCGTTGAGCTCCTTGAAGCCGTCGAGGTCGACCAGGGCGAGGGCCGGCGCGTCGGCCGGGTTGCGCAGGGCGCGGGCGAGCGCCTGGCTCAGCCGCTCGGCCAGCAGCGCGCGGTTCGGCAGGCCGGTCAGGTAGTCGTGGAGCGCCCGTCGGGCGAGCTCCTGCTCGGCGCGCCGGCGCTCGATCGCGATCGCCGCGAGCTGCGAGGCGTCGGCGATGTGGCGCAGCTGGGCGGGACTGGGCGAGGACGGTTCCGGCAGGTAGAGCGAGAACGTGCCGAGCAGCTCGCCGCCCGCCGAGACGATCGCGCTCGACCAGCACGCCCGCACGCCGAAGCCGGCGGCCAGGTCGCGGTAGCCCGCCCAGCGCGGGTCGTGCTCGAGGTCGTCGGCGACGACGAGCTCGCGCCGGAACGCCGCGGTCCCGCACGGGCTCGCGTTCGGTCCGACCTCGAGGCCGTCGACGGCGGCCGAGTACTCCGGCGGCAGCGAGGGCGCGGCGCCGGCCACGAGCGTGCCGCTCTCGGCGTCCCACAGCTGGACGGAGCCGACCATGCCGGGCGTCAGGGCCTCGAGCGTGCGAACGAGAAGTGCCAGGACCTCGGTCAGCGGCGTGTCGTCGGCGACCGCCCGCAGGATCGCGTTGTGGGCCTCGAGCCGCGTGTTCGCGAGCTCGAGCTCGCGCTGCGCGTGGCGCAGCTCGATCTCGGCCACCGCGGCGGCCGCGAGGTCGTGCAGGACCGCGAGCTCGTCGGCCGACCACACGCGCGGGCGCCCGTCGATCACGCAGAACGAGCCGAGGCCGTGGCCCGAGGAGCTGGTGATCGGAACGCCGGCGTAGGCGATCACGCCGAGCTGCTCGATGGCGGGGTTGTCGCGGACCAGCGGGTGCTCGCGGGCGTCCTCGATCACGAGCGGCTCGCCGGATGCGACCACGTGCTTGCAGAACGAGTGGCTGAGCGGCGTCTGGCGCCGCGACGCCCACGGCTCCGGCAGTCCGTGGGCGCTCTTGAAGAACTGCCGGTCGGCGTCGACGAGCGAGACGAGCGCCACCGGAGCCCTGAGCAGGCGCGCGGCCGAGCGCGTGAGGCGGTCGAACGCCTCCTCGGTCTCGCTGTCGAGCAGTCCCGTCGCGCGCAGCCGCGCGAGGCGATCGGGATCGAGCAGGATGGAGGGGGCCGCTTCGGGCGTCATCGGGTGGCTGGGCGATCGGGAGGGGCGCCTCGACCACTACGGATATCGGCGCTGCGGCTGCGGCGCTTGAACCGAGCTCGGCTCCGGCGGGCCCTAGACTCCGACCGGTGCCGCGCCGGGTCACCTTCTCGCGCAACCTGACGCTGTCGCTCTCGCGGACGTGCCGCTGCTACTGCAAGTACTGCGCGTTCGCGACGCACCAGCCGCACCTGCACGCCCCCGGCGAGGTCGAGCGGACCCTCGACGGCGCGGCGCGCCGGGGCGTCAAGGAGCTGCTCGTGCTCACGGGGGAGGCGCCCGACGCGCATCCGGGCGTGGCGGCGCGGCTCGCCGAGCTCGGGCACGTCGACTTCGTCGCCTACGTCGTCTGGGTCTGCGAGCGGGCGCTCGAGCGCGGCCTGCTGCCGCACACGAACCTCGGCGTGCTCGCGGCCGACGACCTGGCGCGCCTGCGCGAGGTGACGGCCTCGCAGGGGCTGATGCTCGAGTCGATCTCCGAGCGGCTGATGGAGACCGTCCACGCCGGGTCCCCGACCAAGCACCCGGCGCGGCGCCTGGAGACGATCAGCGCCGCCGGCGAGCTGCGGATCCCGTTCACGAGCGGCATCCTCGTCGGCATCGGCGAGACCGAGGCGGAGCGGATCGCATCGCTCGAGGCGCTCGCCGCCGTGCACGCGGAGCACGGGCACCTGCAGGAGGTGATCCTGCAGAACTTCGTCCCGCACCAGCGCTACTACGGCCAGGAGCCGGCGGAGATCGCGAGCGATGCGGCCGCCGCGTACTGGCGCACCGGCGTCGGCCAGGGCCCCGAGCTGCCGCTGCCGGAGTGGGCGAGCCCGATCTCGGTCGACGACATGCGCCGGCTCGTCGAGCACGCGCGGCGCCTGCTGCCGGGCGTCGGCATCCAGGTCCCGCCGAACCTCGCCGACTGGTGGCTCGAGCTCGTGCAGGCCGGCGCGACCGACCTCGGCGGCCTGTCGGCCAACGGCGACCACATCTCGCCCGAGCACCCGTTCCCGTCGCCCCACCAGGTGCGCAAGCGGCTCGCGCCCGAGGGCTTCGCGCTGACCGAGCGGCTGTGCGTGTACCCGCAGTACATCGACGCCGACTGGGTCGCGCAGGGCGTGCTCGACACGATCAAGACGAAGTACTGGTCGTTCATCCCGCGCCGCGGCTCGGGCCGGCGGCTCGACGTCGCCGTGCCCGACGATGCCGCGCCGCGCGCGATCGAGAAGGCGCGCGACGGCGCGTGGCTCACCAGGGAGGAGATGACCGCGCTGTTCGCCGAGCGCCGGCCGGAGGTGATCGAGGACATGCGCGAGGCCGCTGACGAGCTGCGCGCCGAGCTCGCGGGGGACACGGTCACGTTCGTCGTCAACCGCAACGTCAACGTGTCGAACGTCTGCGTCGTCGGCTGCGCGTTCTGCGGCTTCGGCCAGGGCCGGCGCTCGCCCGACGCCTACGAGGTCTCGCGCGAGCAGTTCGCCGCGAAGCTCGCGGAGGCCGTCGCGGTCGGCGCGACCGAGATCTGCATGCAGTCGGGCATCCATCCCGACTGGGGCCTCGAGGACTACGAGGGCTGGCT
>DAIOGP010000069.1:0-7188 GCA_036745135.1 Solirubrobacteraceae bacterium | reverse complement strand
GCCCACGCGCGTCGAAGGCGAGGTTGGTCGGCTGCCCGAGGCCGGCGGCCACCGTGCGCACGATGACCCCGGCGGGCGCCGAGATCGCCGCCACGGCAGGTCCCGGCGCCGCGGCCAGGACCAGGATCCCGACCAGGGACAGACCGAGCGCGATCGCGCTGGCGGGCGCAGAGCGGCGGCGTCGCATCCCGCACACCGTAGGGCTCGCGGCGCCTACCGCGCCGCGAGGCGTTGGGACATCGCGCTCGCGTCGCTACCGCGCGGCGAGGCGTTGGGACGTCGCGCTCGCGTCGCTACCGCGCGGCGAGGCGTTGGGACGTCGCGCTCGCCGCGCCTACCGCGCGGCGAGGCGTTGGGACGTCGCGCTCGCCGCGCCTACCGCGCGGCGAGCGGCTCGACCGCTTCCCACTCGCGCAGCGCCCGCTCGACGGCGGCGTCGAAGGAGTGCAGGCGCACGCCCAGCAGCGCGGGCGCCGTCATGTCGCGTGGGAGCAGGTCGTGCTCGAGGCCTTCCATCAGCGGCCCGATCAGCTCGTGGTCCTCGCCCGCGATCGACGCCGCCACGCGGCTCGCGAGCGGCGTCACGCTGAACGGCAGGCCGAGCGCGGGGCGCCCCAGCAGCATCAGGTCGCGGATGCGCTCGATCAGCTCGCCGTAGGTGACGACCTCGGGGCCGGCGATGTCCAGCGATCGCCCGGCGACCGCCTCCGCCGTCGCCGCGCGCGCGAGGAACTCGATCGCGTCGCGGCCGTCGATCGGCTGCGTGCGGTGCTCGCGCCAGCCGGGCAGCGCGAGCACCGGGAGGCGCTCGACGAGCCGCACGAGGAAGCGGAACGAGCGCGACCCGGCGCCGATCACGATCGACGCGCGCAGCGTGACGGCGCCGGGGACGCTCCCCAGGAGGATCTCCTCGACTTCGAGGCGGCTCGCGAGGTGGGCCGAGGGCGCGCCGCGGGGAATGAGCCCGCCGAGATAGACGACGCGCTCGACGCCGGCTCCGCGCGCGGCGTCGGCGAAGCGCTCGGCGCCGATGCGGTCGCGACCGGCGAAGTCGCCGGCGGCCGCGGGCTCCATCGAGTGCACGAGGAAGTAGGCGACGTCGATGTCGCGCAGGGCCTCCTTGAGGCCCGCGCCGGTCACGACGTCGCCGCGCACGATCGGCAGCTCCAGCGCCACGCGGGCCGGGTCGCGGGCGAGCGCGCGCAGCTCGTGGCCGTCCGCGGCGAGGCGCGGCACGAGCCGCGACCCGATGTAGCCGCTCGCGCCGGTGATCAGGATCCTCACGACGCGAACACGATCACGTCGAGCTCGCGCGGGGCGTGGACGCCGACGATCCGGCGCTGCTCGATATCGGCGGTGCGACTCGGGCCCGCCGCGAACACCACGTTCGATGGCGGCCGCGCGCCCGCGGCGTGGAACCGCGCCAGCGCCGCGGCCATGCCGGCGACGAGGTCCTCAGCGTGCAGGAGGGCGATCTGGCGGGCGGGCAGCACCCCGGCGCCGCGCGAGCGCCCGACGCCGTGGGCGAAGCCGATCGCGCCCGTCTCGGCGACGGCGACGTCGGCACGGATCAGCGAGACCTCGGCCTCGGCGGCGGGCGTCTCGGCGGCCACGATCTCGTCCAGCTCCCAATCCGCCCAGCGCGCGACCGTCGCGCCGGCGATCAGCTCGCGCGCGAGCTGCCGCGCCGCGGCGAGCGATGCGACCTCGTGCAGGCGGCCGCCGAGGTCGGCCAGGCGCGTGCCGAAGCGGGTCCGCAGCGCGGCGTGCCCGGCCGTCGTCGCGGTCGCGCTCCCCTCGGGCTCACGCATCGCGGCGTGCCTTCCAGCGGGCGTGGAACGGCTCGGGCGCGGGGGTGCGCACGTCGCGGTCCTCGGTCCAGCGCGCGAACGGGAACGGCGCCCGGGGCACCCAGCCGTCGTCGGAGCCGTGCACCGCGCGGCCCCACAGCCGCGCGAGCGCGCCGCTCCCGACGGCGCCGGTCGCGCGGTAGCCGCCGCTGCGCGACCACAGTCGCGCCCAGGTCGCGAACAGCGCGGCCTCGGCGCGGCGCGGATCGCGCTCGCGCGCCATCGCCCGCAGGGTCACGAGCTGGTCGTCGAGCGGGATCTTCACCGGGCAGGCCTCCGTGCACGCGCCGCACAGCGACGACAGCTCGGGCAGCGCGTCGCTCGCGGGCGTCCCGCCCTCGAGCGCCGGGGTGATCACGGCGCCGATCGGCCCGCTGTAGGCGCTGCCGTAGCCGTGGCCGCCGATCTGCCGGTAGACGGGGCACGCGTACAGGCACGCGCCGCAGCGGATGCAGTGCAGCGCCTCCTCGAGCGGCCCGCCGCGCAGCGCCGAGCGGCCGTCGTCGAGCAGCACGAGGTGCAGCTCGCGCGGCCCGTCGTCGCCGTCGCGCGCCGGCCCGGTGATGAACGAGGTCGAGCCGGCGGCGAGCGTCCCCTGGGAGGCGAGCGGCAGCATCTGCACGAGGTGGGCGGCCCCGGCCCAGTCGCGGATCACCTTCTCGATCCCCATCAGCGCGATGTGGACGGGCGGCAGCGACGTGCTGAGGCGGATGTTGCCCTCGGACTCGACGAGCACCAGCGTGCCCGTCTCGGCGATCGCGAGGTTGACGCCGGTGATCCCGACCTCGGCGGCGAGGAAGCGCTCGCGCAGCGCGCCGCGCGCGTAGTCGACGAGCGCGCGCGTGTCGGCCGGGTCGAACGCCCGGCCCGAGAGCCGTGAGAAGAGCGCGGCGACGTCGGCGGCGCTCAGGTGCACGGCCGGCGCGAGGATGTGCGACGGACGGTCGCCCAGCGCCTGGACGACGTACTCGCCGAGGTCCGTCTCCACGGCGGTGATGCCCGCGGCCTCGAGCGCGGCGTTCAGCCCGGTCTCCTCGCTGGTCATCGACTTGGCCTTCACGGCGAGCGTGGCGCCGCGCTGCGCGCAGATGGCCGCGATCCGGGCGTTGGCCTCCTCGGCGGTCGCGGCGTGGTGCACGTACCCGCCGAGCGCGACGAGCTGCGCCTCGAGCCGCTCCAGCAGCTCCGGCAGGTTCGTGATCGCATCGGCCCGGATCGCGCGGGCCCGCTCGCGCCAGTCCTCCCAGTCGACCAGCTGCCGGGCCTGGACGCGGCGCTCGGCCCAGTTCCCGGAGGCGACGTGCAGGTTCGGCCGCACCGCGGGGTTCGGCGTCGTGCGCGCGGGCTCGATGACGCGGTGGCTCACAGGCGGCCGTCGGGCTCGAGCAGGTCGACGAGGTGGTGCACGCGCAGGTCGAGCCCGCGGCGGCGGGCGCGGCCCTCCATGTGCATCAGGCAGCCGACGTCGGTCGAGACGATCGCGCCGGCGCCGGCGGCGAGCGCGCGGTCGAGCTTCTCGTCCGCCATCGCCGCCGCGATCGCCGGGAGCTTCAGCGAGAACGTGCCGCCGAAGCCGCAGCACAGCTCGCCGCGCTCGGGCTCGACGACCGTGCACCCCGCCACGCCGCGCAGGAGGGCGAGCGGCTGCTCGCGCACGCCGAGCCCGCGCACGAGGTGGCACTCGTGGTGGTAGGCGACCGCCGTGTCGCCGGGGCCGGGGTAGGTGCCGCCGACCTGCTCCCGGCCGAGCTGGTCGACGATGAACGAGGGCAGGTCGAATGCGCGGTCCGCGATCGCGCGGGCCTGCTCGAGCCGGGCCGGGTCCTCCGCGAAGAGCGCGGGGTAGTGGTGGCGCACCATGTGCAGGCAGGATCCGAACGGGGCGACGATCGGGCCCTCGGTCGCGGCGAAGACGTCGAGGAAGCGGGTCGCCACGCGCCGCGCCTCCTGCGGGTAGCCGGTGTTCCACGCGGGCTGGCCGCAGCAGGTCTGGCCGGCCGGGAAGGCCACCTCGCAGCCGAGGCGCTCGAGCAGCGCGACCGTGCGCTCGCCCACCTCCGGATACACGAGGTCGACGAGGCAGGTGACGAAGAGCTGCACGGGCACGGCACCGAACGGTACGCGAGACTCGCCTGCACCTTGCGCCGAATGGCGCCGTTCAGGCCCTTTTTGCGCGCTTCGTGAAAGTTGCTGCGCTTTGCGGCAAAGCCGCCGGGCCGCGCCTTGAGCCGGACGCCCAGCGTTGATTTGATGCCGCCGTCGTCAGGGGAAACGCGCCGCCGTGGCGCGCCGGGAGGGGGATCGTTGGCCGGTACGTCACAGCGTCCGAAGGGAGTCCGCGCGCCGTCATGCAAGGGCTGCTTCTTCCAGGCGCACGGGCTCTGCGCGCTCGCGCTCGAGGAGCCGTGCCCGACGTACCGGCCCAACGATCCCGCCGGGCTGCGGCCGCCGCAGCAGCTGCACTTCGTCTTCCGGCAGGAGCGCCGCCGCCAGGCCGCATGGGCGTTCCCGACCGCGTCGGAGCAGGCCGCGCAGCACGCGTAGCCGGCGATCGCGCGGGAACCGGGTCCCGGCTCGGAAGCCGGCCGCGGTCAGGCAACGCTGCCCGCCACGGCCCAGGCGCGGGCGCTCAACTCGAACGGCTCGTCGCCAACGCCCAGGCGGCGGCGAAACGCCTGGTGCAGCGCGGCGCGGCGGTCGTCGTCGAGCGCCGCGCAGAACGCCCCCGACGGGGCGAGCCCGGTGGGGAAGGGCGACCACAAGTCCTCGAAGTCCGCGTAGGTCGCGCGAACGACCAGCGGCCCGGAGCGCACGTCGTGCAATCCGGCGCCTCGCCACAGGCCGGCGAGCTCGCGCTCGGTGCACCATCGCATCACGACGCCCTCGTCGGCCGCGGCCGCGCGCTCGGGGTCGACCTCGCGCGCGGCGTCCCAGAACGCGCGCAGGAGCGTCATCTCGCCCGCGTAGTCCCAGACGCACGCGGCGACGACGCCGCCCGGCCGCGTCACGCGCACCATCTCGCGCACGCCGGCCGGGCCGTCGGGCATGAAGTTCACGACGAGCTGCGAGAGGACCGCATCGAACGCCGCGTCGGCGAACGGCAGCGCCTCGGCCGACGCCGTGACGATCTCGACTCCCGGCAGCCGCGCCCGGCACGCATCGGCGAAGGGCTCCGACGGCTCGGCGCCGCAGACGCGCTCCGGCCCGAGCCGCTCCACGAGCGCAGTCGTGAGCGCGCCCGGCCCGCAGCCCACGTCGAGCGCGCGCATGCCGCGCTCGACCTGCGCGAACGAGATCAGCGCGGCGGCGAGCCGGCCGCTGTAGCGGCCGACGTGACGGTCGTAGGCCTCGGCCGGTGCGCGGAAGGTCTCGGCGCCTGGCATCGCATGACCGTGACTACCCCGCTACCGGACGGCTCAATCGTGGCCGCGCGCCTACGCCGGCGCGATGGTCGCCTGCGGCTGCTCGATCGGCCAGCCGTGCGCGACCCAGGTGCCGATCCCGCCGTCGGCGACGTGGATCACGCGCGTCGCGCCGAGGCGCTCGAGCAGGGAGGCCGCGACGGCGCTGCGCTGGCCGGAGCTGCAGATCGCGGCCACCGGTCGCGCCGCGTCGATGCCGGCGGGCATCGCGCGCAGGTCGTAGTAGGGGCAGGCGACCGAGTCCGGGATCCGCCCGCCCTCGGCCTCGGCGCGGTCGCGCACGTCGAGCACCTGCACCTCCGGTTCGCGCGCGAGCAGCGCGTGCAGTCCCGGCACGTCGACGCGCTCCAGCGAGCGCGTGGGGCGGCGCTCCTCGCGCCAGCTCGTCATGCCCCCGGCGAGGTGACCGGCGAGGTTCTTGATCCCGACCGCGCCCGCCAGGTGGGCGGCCCGCCGCGCGTCGTCGTCGTCGCGGCCGACGAAGATCACCTCCTGGTCGCGCTCGGCGAGCCAGGCGAGCTTCGTGCCGAACCCGGCGCGCACGGCCGGGTTGCAGACCGCGCCGGGGATGTGCGCGTCGTCGAACTGGAGGTCCGTGCGCACGTCGACGACGAGCGCCCCGGCGCGCTGGCGGGCTTCCACCTGCCGCGCCGTGAGCGGGCCGCCGACGTCGGCCGGCTCGCTGTCCAGCGGGCCGCGGTTGAGCGCGACGATCGCGCGGAAGTTGGGCGGCTGCGGCGGCAGCGAGCTCGTCGTGCGCTCGACGAAGCGGCGCTCGTCCGGCTCGCGCAGCAGCTCGTTGTGCTCGCGCTCGAAGCCGATCGTCGAGGAGACCTTCATGTCCATGCCGGGTCCTCCGCAGAGCGAGCCGCCCAGATGACCCGGCCAGATCTCGCACGCCGGCGGCAGGACGAGCAGCCGCTCGTGCAGCGAGCGGAAGATGTCGCGCGCGCCCTCCTCCTTGTCCACCGCCAGGTCGGGCCGGGCGATGTCGCCGACGAACAGCGTGTCCCCCGTCAGCACCGCCCAGGGCTCGTCGCCGCGGGCGGTGTCGATCAGGGCGAAGGCGGTGTGCTCGGGCCGGTGGCCCGGCGTGTGGATCGCGCGCACGCGCACGCGCCCGAGCTCGAGCTCCCAGCCGTCGTCGAACGGCTCGTGCGCGTAATCGGGTTGCGCGTCGCGGCTGATGTGGATCACCGCGCCCGTCGCGGCGGCGAGCCGGCCGTGCCCGGAGACGTGGTCGGCGTGGTTGTGGGTCTCGAGGACGTGCTCGATGCGCACGCCCATGTAGCGCGCGAGCGCGAGGTACTCCTCGATCTCGAGCTTCGGATCGACGACCGCCGCGACACCGGCGTCCTGGTCGCCGATCAGGTACGAGGCGCAGCCGAGGTCGTCGTGGATCACCTGGCGGAAGATCATCGGGCCTCCTTGTTGGCCCCTTCAGCCTACGCGTGTCCGAAGCGTACGTCGGGCAGGACGCGGCCGAGGAAGCGCGGCAGGTACCACGCGCGCGCGCCGAGCAGCCGCAGCAGCACGGGCACGAGCAGCAGCCGAACGAGCGCCGCGTCGAGCAGCACGGCGATGCCGAGGATGACGCCCATCTCCTTGGGCGGGAGCGGCCCCGAGAGCGCGAACGTGAAGAACACCGCGACCATCACGCCGGCGGCCGCGAACACGACGCGCCCGGAGTGCGCGACGCCGCCGACCATCGCCTCCTTGGGATCGTGCGAGCGGTCCCAGTGCTCCTTGGCGGAGGAGAGCAGGAACACGGTGTAGTCCATCGAGATCGCGAAGATCATCGCGAAGAAGAAGACCGGCCCCCAGGCGTCGAGGAAGCCCTGGGGCTCGAAGCCCAGCAGCGCGTGCAGGTGGCCGTCCTGGAAGACGAGCTTGGCGACGCCGAACGCCGCGCCCGT
>DAIOGP010000068.1:0-7192 GCA_036745135.1 Solirubrobacteraceae bacterium | reverse complement strand
CCCGCATCGACCTGCGCGCCCACTTCCTCACAGACGTCCTCGGCGGCCAGGGGCTCGCGCTGACGAGCTTCGCGCTGTGCGGCGCCGTCGCGCTCGTCGTCACGTTCGTGCGCAACAATGAGCGGGTCGGATGAGCAACACGGCGATCACCTACCTGGTCGCCGCCTGCGCGGGCGTGTTCAGCTGCGCCGCGTGGGTCGGCCTGATCGTGGCCCCCGCCTGGGGGGCCTACTCGACGCTGTGGCAGCGCGTCGCGGCGCTGTTCCTCTCGGTCTACGTGCTCGCCGCGCTGCTGCTCCTGGGCGGGGGCGCGGGCGTCGTGCTCGTGCGGCTCTGGCTGCGCTACGCGTAGCCCGGCCGCGCGGCGCAGCGCGCACGCCCGCGGCACGCCGGGCGGCGCGGCCGGACGGATCGCCGCCTCTAGACTCCCGCGCGTGTCGACGCCCGCGTCGCAGAGCTCAGCCGGCACCGAGCTCGGTCGCCTCGAGGCGATCTCGACTGCGGTGGAGTCGGGCGCCGGCCTGCCCGAGGTGGTGCGCGCCGCCGCGCGCGCGCTCGACGCCGGCCTCGTCGTGATCGATCGCTCGAGCGCCGTGCTCGCCGTCGCGGCGGCGTCGCCGGCGGACGAGCGCTCGCTGATGTCCGATGCGCCCGACGTGCAGACCTTCGACCTGCGCGTCGCCGATCGCGTCGTCGGGCGCATGCGGATGCGACCGCGCTCCGACGCGCCCGAGCCGACGTTCCTGCGCCTCGTGGCGACGCTCGTGGCGTCCGAGGTCGAGCGCGTGCGCGCGCTCGAGCGCGCCTCGGCGGCCGCGGCAACGGACTTCCTGCTCGCCGTGCTCGAGCGCCGGCTCGTCGCGCCCGACGACATCCGCGCGCGCGGCGACGAGCTGGGCATCGACCTGGCCCAGGGCGGCGCGCTGCTCGTCGTGCGGGCGCACCCCCTCAACCCGACCGAGGACGACTGGCGCGCGCGGCTGCTCGCCGCGGCGGAGCGCGGGGCGCGGGCGGTCGTCCCGGGTGCGCTGGCGGCGCCGGCCGAGGCGGCCGACGGTCGCAGCGGCGAGGTCGTCGTGCTCGTCCCGGACGCGGACGAGCAGCTCGGCCGCCGCGCCGCCGACGGGGTCCGCCGCGAGCTCGAGTCGACGCTGCACGGCTTCCAGTTCGCCATCGGCCGCAGCCGGGGCGCGCTCGATCCGGCCGAGCTGCACCGCGCCGGCAAGGAGGCCCTGCTCGCGGCCAACGTGGCCGAGGCGGGCGGCGAGCAGACCGTGCTCGCGTTCGAGGACACCGGCGCCTACCGCCTGCTGCTGCCCGCGATGAGCGAGGATCCCGCCGAGCTCGAGCGCTTCTACGCGGAGACGATCGAGCCGCTCGTGGCCTACGACGAGCAGTACGAGACCGACCTCGTCCAGACGCTCGAGACGTTCCTCGACGCCGACGGCAACGTGGCCGCCAGCGCGCAGCGCCTCTACACCCACCGGCACACGATCCGCTACCGGCTCGAGCGCGTGCGCGAGCTCTCGGGCCACGACGTCGGCTCGAGCGACGGCCGCGAGCGCCTGAGCCTCGGGCTCAAGGCGATGAAGGTGCTCGGCATCGCCTCGCCGCACGGGCCCGCCACGGAGCGCGGCGCCGAGGGCGGCCGCGTGCCGCGGGGGCGCAAGGGCGGCTGAGGCGGCTCCGCGAGCCAGGCCGGCGTCTCGCCGGGCCGGCGCTCGCGTGCCCGGCGGCGACTGGGGGGCAGGGACTCGAACCCCGATAGCCGGCTCCAAAGGCCGGAGTCTTGCCGTTAGACGACCCCCCAACGCGGGCCCGGCGGCGCGGTGTCCGCAGGCGCGAAGACTACGATGCCGGCGTGACCGCGCCCACCGTCGTGATCCTCGCCGCCGGCCAGGGAACCCGCATGCGCTCGGCGACGCCGAAGGTCCTGCACCCGATCTGCGGGCGGCCGATGGTGCTCTGGCCGGTCGTCGCCGCGCGCGAGGCCGGCGCCGGGCGGATCGTCGTCGTCGGCGGGCCCGACCGCGCGCTCGAGGGCTCGCTCCCGGAGGGCGTCGAGCTGGCGGTGCAGGAGCAGGCGCGCGGCACGGGCGACGCGGTGCGCGCCGCGGCCGGCGCGATCGACCCCGACGCGCCCGTGATCGTCCTCAGCGCGGACGTGCCGCTGATCGACGCGGAGACCGTGCGCGCGCTCGCGCAGGCGCAGGCGGCGAGCGGCGCCGCGGCGACGATGGTGACGATGGAGCTCGCGAACCCCGACGGCTACGGGCGCGTCGTGCGCGCCGGCGACGGCTCGGTCGAGCGCGTCGTCGAGACGAAGGTCGCGGGCGACGCCACCCCCGAGCAGCTCGCGATCCGCGAGGTCAACGCGGGCATCTTCGCCTTCGCCGGCGCGGCGCTGCTCGACGCGCTGCAGCGGATCACGCCCGACAACGCGCAGGGCGAGTACTACCTCCCCGACGCCCTGCCGGTGCTGCGCGCCGGCGGCGCGAAGGTCGTCGCGCACCTGATCGACGACCCGCGCCTGACGCTCGGCGTCAACGACCGCGTCGACCTCGCGCGGGTGCGCGAGCACGCGCAGGCGGCGATCCTCGAGCGCCACATGCGCGCCGGGGTCACGATCGTCGATCCGGCGACGACGCTCGTCGACGTCGACGTGCGGATCGGCCAGGACACCGTGATCGAGCCCGGCTGCGCGCTGCGCGGCGCGACGAGCGCCGGCGAGCGCTGCCGGATCGGCCCGCACGCGACGCTGATCGACGCGACGCTCGCCGACGAGGTCACGGTCGTCCACTCGCACCTCGTCGAGTGCGAGTTGCGCGCCGGGGCGACCGTCGGCCCGTTCGCCTACCTGCGCCCGGGCGCGCTGCTGCGCGAGGGCGCCAAGGCGGGCACCTTCGTCGAGATCAAGAACTCGGACATCGGCGCGGGCGCGAAGGTGCCGCACCTGTCCTACATCGGCGACGCGGACGTCGGCGAGGCCACGAACCTCGGCGCGTCGACGGTCACCGCCAACTACGACGGGCGCCGCAAGCACCGCACGACGATCGGCGCCCGCGTGCGCGGCGGCGTCGACACGACCTTCGTCGCGCCCGTGAGCGTCGGCGACGACGCCGTCACCGCCGCCGGGTCGGTGATCACCGAGGACGTCCCGGCGGGCGCGCTCGGCATCGCCCGGGCGCGCCAGCGCAATTTGCTCGACTATGTGCGCCGCAAGCTCGCCTGACGCCCGCCACGCGTCGTCGCGGCCGCGTAGACTGCCCCCGCGATGAGCGTGACGGAGCCGCATCCCGCGCCGGGCACCCACCTCGACATCGACTACAACAAGCGGCTGATGCTGTTCTCGGGGCGTGCGAACCCCGAGCTCGCGGGGCGGATCGCCGGCAAGCTGGGCGTCGAGCTCGGGCCGATCACGCTCAAGACCTTCTCCGACGGCGAGGTCTACTGCCGCTTCGAGGACTCGATCCGCGGCGCCGACGTCTTCCTCGTCCAGCCGACGTGCGGCAACCCGAGCCAGGGCATCACCGCGAACGACGCGCTGATGGAGCTGCTCGTGATGATCGACGCTGCCGTCGGCGCCTCCGCGCACCGCGTGATCGCCGTGACCCCGTGGTACGGCTACTCGCGCCAGGACAAGAAGTCGGCGCCGCGCGAGCCGATCACGGCCCGGCTCGTGGCGCGCATGCTCGAGTCCGCGGGCGTCGACCGCGTGCTGACGATGGACCTCCACGCCGGCCAGGTGCAGGGCTTCTTCTCCAAGCCGGTCGACCACATGACGGCCCTCTTCATGCTCACCCAGTACTTCACCGACCAGGGGCTCGACGACCTCGTCGTCGTCTCGCCGGACGCCGGCCGCGTGAAGCTCGCGAAGAAGTTCGCCTCGAAGATCGGGGCCGAGCTCGCGATCCTCAACAAGGAGCGCCCCGCCCAGCAGGTCGCGGAGATCGGGTACGTGATCGGCGACGTCAAGGGCAAGACGGCGGTGCTCGTCGACGACATGATCGACACGGCCGGGACGCTCAAGGCGGCGGCGCAGACCGTGCTCGACGAGGGGGCGTCGCGCGTCTACGCCGCCGCCACGCACGCGGTGCTCTCGGGCAACGCGTTCGAGAACCTCGCCGCGGCGCAGTTCGAGCAGATCGTCGTCACGGACACGATCCCGCTGCGGCCCGGCGCGCCCGCCAACATCCGCGTGCTCTCGTGCGCCGACCTGCTGACCGACTCGATCCGCCGGATCTTCACCGACGACTCGGTGAGCGAGGTCTTCGGCGGCGAGAACCAGCTCTTCTAGTGCGCCGGTCCGACCCGGCGCGGCGCCCGCGCCGCCCGGCGTGAGCGTCCGCGCCGCCCAGCTCGCGGACCTGCTCGGTCTGAGCGACGAGGAGGTCTGCGCGGTGCTCGACGCCGATCCGCTGACGGTGCTGGCCGACGAGCTCGACCATCGTCCCGAGCTGCCGATCCTGCTCGCCCTGCTCGCCGAGGCGCAGGAGAGCGCCGGGCCGGCGCTGCTGCGGCGCTGGGTGCGGCGCAGCGGGCCGGCCGGGCGGCCGATCGACCTGCTGCTGGCGCGTGACTTCGCCGCCTTCGAGCGCGCGCTCGACGCGCTCGCGGCGCGGGGCTTCGTGCTGCGCGCGGGCGGCGGCGCGGCCGGTCAGGCCGGCCCGGACGGCCCGGGCTGAGCTCGCCGCTCGCCCGGCCGGTGACCGGTGAGGTGCTCGACCGAGCGCGCCGAGCCGCGCCGGATCAGCGCGCGCGCGACCCCGACGAGCACGCCCTCGAGCGCCGCCGCGGCGAGCACCTTGCGCAGGGTCGCCTCGGGCTCGGCCGGGGCCGGCGGGTCGCCGGGCTCGACGGCGTTCCAGACCTTCGCCGTGAGCCCGCGTCCGATCCGCACGGCGAGCAGTCCGCCGAGCAGCGTGAAGGGCTTCGCGAGCAGGGACATCGCGTCCCAGCCTACCCGCAAGCCGGGCCGGGCCGAGCCCCCCGGCGGGCGTTCCCGCGTGATGTGGCTTGAACCACCTGCGCCGCTGCTAACAATTGCCGTCACGGATGACGATCTGCTGATCGAGGACCCATGGACGAGCGACCCCGCCCAGATGGCGACGCCGCGGAGGACCTGCTTCGCCGAGCGTTGCTGGACGCCGGCGAGACGGCCGCGATCGCGTTGCGGGTCGACGGGCTCGCGCTCTGCGACAGCGTCACGGTGATCTTCCACGGCCGGCGCGACCTCGGCACGATCCAGACCTACGTCACCCACGGGCGCCGCGGCGCCGGCGATGCGGTGGCCGCCGACGAGCTGCTGCGCGTGCCCTGCGACCTTGACCTCGCCGACGCCGACGATCGCGAGGCGGCGCGCCGCATGTACGTCGAGCAGGCGACGGCGCTGCGCGACGCGCTCGTCGGCGCCGACACGGTCCTCGCGATCTGGCGCGAGCCGCTCGACGACCTCACCGGCCATGGCGTGCTCGTCGACCGCCGCGTGGCGCTCGACGTCTCGCTCCCGGCGCACCGCGTGCTGCCGATCGCGCTCGTCGCGCCCGAGCGTGGGCTCGTCGTCGCGCCGGTCTGCGGCGCGCGGCCGCTCGCCGAGGGGCGGCCGCCGCTCGGCATCGTGTGCGCCCAGCAGGACGTGGCGCGCGTCTATCCGCTGCCCGACGATCCCGAGCGCTGCCTGGAGGACTTCCTCGCGCTCGCCGCGGATCACGCCCACGGGCTCGCCGCCCAGCTCGAGCACCAGGAGGCCTCGGTCGAGCGCTTCCTCGAGCTGACCGGCGAGGATCCGCCGCCGGCGCCGGTCGATCCGGCCTGAGCGCGCGCGGCGACCGCCGGCGCCGGTCGATCCGGCCTGAGCGCGCGCGGCGGCGGGCCGTCCGCCATCATCGCCGGCCGTGCCGCGCCGACGACGCATCCTGCTCGCGCTGCTCGCGCTCGTGGTCCTGGCCGCCGGGAGCTTCGTCGCCGCGCGCGTGCTGTCGGCCGGCGCGGCCGAGCGCGACGCGGCGCTCGCGCTGATCGAGCGCCAGGCCCGCGGCGATGCCGCCGGCGTCGTCGCGCGGCTCGCCGGCTGTGACGCGAGCGCGGCCTGCCGGGCCGCCGTGCGGGCCACCGTCGCGCGCGTGCAAGGACCCGGGCGCTTCCAGGCGCTGCGCGTCGAATCCGCGTCGCAGGTCGCACTCGGGCCGCGCTCGACGACCGTCCGCATCGCCTGGCGCACGGGCGCGCGACTCCCGTTCGTGCAGTGCGTCGACGTGCGCCGACGGGGGTCGATCCTCGGCGGGTTTCGCGTCGCCGCGGTGCGCCTCAGCGCGCCGATCGCGCGCGACGCGAGCTGCTGAGCCGCGGCGAAGCGCCGCAATCCGTTCGCCGCGTGTGTTCTCATACGTCGTCGGGATGCGCCGATGTTCTCTGCCCAGGGCCGCGATCGCGACCGCGATCGCGTTGCTCGCGATCGCGCCGACGGCCTTCGCCGCGCGCGCCTACCGTGCGCAGGTCCCCTCGGGCGCGCCCGCGTACGCCGACGGACCGGACGGTCGCATCCTGCTCGGAGGGGCCTGGCTGTTCCGGCTCGATCGCGAGGACGGCGGCCTCGCGCGCCGCTTCCAGCGCTCCAAGAGCGCCGGCGGCTGGACGCAGGTCTCGGTCCCGAACGCGTGGAACGCGACCGACGAGAGCGCCGAGAGCATGGCCGGCTCGATCGGCTGGTACCGCAAGGACTTCCGGCTCCCGAGCAACGACCGGAAGCTCGTCTGGCGCGTGCGCTTCGAGTCGGTCGCCTATCGCGCCCGCGTGTGGCTCAACGGCCGCCCGCTCGGTGGGCACACGGGCGCCTACCTGCCGTTCGAGCTGCGGCTCTCCGGGCTGCAACGCGGCGTCAACCGGCTCGTCGTGCGCGTCGACAGCCGCCGCACCGCGACCGACTTCCCCCCGAGCGGCCTGACGACGGCGGGCCTGCCGGGCGGCGGATGGTGGAACTACGGCGGCCTGCTGCGCGAGGTCTACCTGCGGCGCGTGCACGCCGTCGACTTCGGCGCCGTCCAGGTGCGCCCCTCGCTGCCGTGCCCGACGTGCCCCGCGACGGTCAGCTTCGCCGTGCCCGTCGTCAGCGTGGCGGGGAAGGCGCAGCGCGTCGCGCTCGCGGTCCGCTACGGAGACCAGCGGGTGGACCTCGGCAGCGGCGTGATCGGCC
>DAIOGP010000067.1:0-7247 GCA_036745135.1 Solirubrobacteraceae bacterium | reverse complement strand
GCGCGCCGAGGAGGACACGCGCCTCTCGCCCCTCGCCACGCGCTCCTACCCCGCGGCGCGCGAGCGACCCGAGGCGCCCTGCGGCCTGCGCACCCCGTTTCAGCGCGACCGCGACCGGATCGTCCACTGCAAGGCCTTCCGGCGGCTCAAGCACAAGACCCAGGTGTTCATCGCGCCCGAGGGCGACCACTACCGCACCCGCCTCACGCACACCCTCGAGGCGACGCAGGTCTCGCGCACCGTCGCGCGGGCGCTGCGCCTCAACGAGGACCTGACGGAGGCGATCGGGCTCGGCCACGATCTCGGCCACCCGCCCTTCGGGCACATCGGCGAGGAAGTGCTCGATCGCTGCCTGCGCGAGCGCTTCGGCACCGGCTTCCGCCACAACGAGCACTCGCTGCGCGTGGTCGAGCGCCTCGAGCGCGACGGGGACGGCCTCAACCTCACGGCGCCCGTGCGTGACGGGATCCTGCACCACTCGAGCGGGAGCGGGGAACCGGCGACGCTCGAGGGGAAGATCGTCCGGCTCGTCGACCGGATCGCCTACATCAACCACGACATCGACGACGCGCTGCGCGCCGGGGTGCTCGACCCTGGCGACCTGCCGCGCGCGGAGCTCGCGATCCTCGGCCCGACAGGGTCGCGGCGCATCGACACGCTGGTCCACGACCTCGTCGAGCGCTCCGAGCAGGCCGGCGACATCGTCCAGGGCGAGGAGGTCGGCGCCGCGATGCTGCGGCTGCGGTCGTTCATGTTCGAGCGGGTCTACCTCGGGGATCGCGCGCGGCGCGAGCACGCCAAGATCGAGACCGCGCTGCGGACGCTCTTCGACCACTACTGCGCCGAACCCTCCGAGCTGCCGCCCGGCGTGCCGGACGCGACTCCGGCCCAGCGCGTGACCGACTACATCGCCGGCATGACCGATCGCTTCTGCATCCGCGCCTTCGAGGCGCTCGCGCTGCCGCGCGAGTTCCCGGCCGAGGGCTGATGGCCCGCTACACGCCCGAGAGCAAGGACCGCGTCCGCGACGCCGTCGACATGGTCGACCTCGTGTCCGCGCGCGTCGACCTGCGCCGCGCCGGCCCCAGCCGCTACGAGGGCCTGTGCCCGTTCCACGACGAGCGCACGCCGTCGTTCGGCATCAACCCGGCGGAGAAGGTCTACCACTGCTTCGGCTGCAAGGCCTCCGGGGACGTGTTCACGTTCGTGATGGAGACGGAGGCCGTCGACTTCAAGGGCGCCCTCGAGCTCTTGGCCGACCGCTACGGCGTCGAGCTCGAGCTCGAGGACGAGGATCCGCAGGTCGCGGCGCGCCGCAAGCGCCGCGAGCGCCTCTACGCCCTGCTCGAGCGGGCGGCGGCGTACTACGAGCGCTACCTGTGGGAGTCCGACGAGGCCGCCGCCGCGCGCGCCTACCTGACCGAGCGCGGCTTCGGCGAGCCGGTGCTGCGCGAGTTCCGCGTGGGCTATGCGCCCAGCGCCTGGGACAAGCTGATGGTCGGCTCGCTGCGCGCGGGCTTCACCGAGGAGGAGCTCTACGCGGCGGGCCTCGGCCAGCGCTCGCGCGAGCGCGGCACACTGTACGACCGCTTCCGCGGCCGCGTGATGTTCCCGCTCGCGGACCAGCGCGGCCGGGTGCTCGGGTTCGGAGCCCGCGCGCTGCGCGACAACCAGCAGCCGAAGTACCTCAACACCAGCGACGGCGAGGTCTACCACAAGGGCCGCCAGCTGTTCGGCGCCGATCGGGCGCGCGCGCACGCGGCGAAGGCGGGCGCCGTGATCGTCGTCGAGGGCTACACCGACGTGCTCGCGCTGCACCAGGCCGGGCTCCACAACGCGGTCGGCCTGATGGGCACCGCGCTGACCGACGAGCAGGTCGCGGAGCTCGCCCGGCTCGCGCCGCGCGTGGAGCTGGCGCTGGACGCGGACAGCGCCGGCCGCGAGGCGATGCTGCGCGCGGCGAAGGGGGCCGCCGGCCGCAAGCTCGAGCTGCGCGTCGTGCCGATGCCGGCCGGGACCGACCCGGCCGAGCTCGTGCTGCGTGACGGTGCGGACGCCGTCACGGCGCTCGTCGCCGGCTCGGTCCCGTTCGTGCGCTTTCGCATCGAGCGCAGCCTCGCGAGCGGGGACCTCGGCAGCGCGGAGGGGCGCGATCGCGTGCTCGAGGAGGTCCGCGAGGTGCTCGCGGCCATTCCCCGCGGCACGCTGCGCGAGGAGCTGACCCGGCTCGTCGCCGACCGCCTCGACCTCTCCGCGGATCTCGTCGCGTCGCTGGTCGCCGCGGCCCCGGCGCCGGCAGCGTCTGCGACGGACGGCACGACGGCGGTCGCCGTCGCCCCGCGCGGCGCACGGGCGGTGCTCGATCGTCGCGAGCGCACCGAGCGCCAGTTCCTCGCGCTCTGCATCGCGCTGCCCGAGCAAGGGCGCGAGGCGCTGCGCGGAGTTCGCGAGGAGGAGCACTTCACCGGCGAGCTCGTGCGACGCGCGGCGCGCCACCTGCGCCCGCGGCTCGCGACGCCGCTCGCCGACCTGCCGCCGGGGGACGAGGAGCTCGCGGCGCTGATCTCCGAGCTCGTCGTCGAGGCCGGCCGGGCCCCGGCCACGGCCGAGACGCTCCAGGTCGAAGGGCTGCAGCTCGAGAAGGCGCGCCTCGAGCGCGAGATCGCCTCCGCGCGCGCCGACGGCAGGCTCGAGGTCGGCCGCCTGGCGACCGAGCGCGAGGACGTGCTGCGGCGCCTGCGGGAGTGGGGGAGCGGGGTCTGAACGACGGCTGGCGCCGGCGGATCGAGGCACGGGAGGCTGCTACTGTGGCCCCGCTGTCACGCCGATCGCGCGGCCTGCCACAACCGTCGCGAGCCGCCGTGCGGAGATCCATCGAAGGACGCGATGGGGGGTAGCTCAATGGCAGAGCATTCGGCTGTTAACCGAAGGGTTGTGGGTTCGAGTCCCACCCCCCCAGCTTGAGGCTCGGCACCTTGGCCAGGGGTTCGCGGGACCGTGCGCGAAGCAGCTCGCGCGCGCTGCGACTCGTCGCGGGCGCGCTCGCGGCGATCGTCGTCAGCAGCACGTTCGTGGGCGCGGCCGACGCGCGCCGCGTCCGGCCGGGGAAGAGCTGCCCGCGCGCGAAGGCGTACCTCTACCTGCGCGACTGCCGCATCATCCCGGGCGTCTCGATCGGCGGCGTGCGGCTCGGCATGAGCTCGAAGCAGGTGCGCAAGCTGATCGGCTCCGGGCGCCCGCTCGTCAAGGAGGGCGACGTCGTCACGTTCCTCTACGCGCGCCGCGGGCTGGTCATCTCCTACGTCCCCGGTGGCGGCAGCCTGCAGGTGTCGGCGGTGTCGATCAGCCTGGCGAGCTCCTCGCTCCAGGTGCAGACGCTCTACCGCACCGCCAACCGGATCAAGCTGCTCTCGCTCTCCGGCCCGGTGAGGACCGCCTTCCCGCAGGCCGTCTGCCAGACGAGCGACGTCGGCGGGCCCGAGCCGGCGCTCGTGAGCTGCACGCTCGCCGGCAGCGGCCAGCCCGCCGGGCCGGGCTCGACGACGTTCGTCTTCGAGTACGACCCGAGCACGGGCGTCGGGCCCGAGCAGAGCAAGCAGACGGTCAACGAGATCAAGATCGCCGCCGGCTGAGCAGCCAGCGCTCGATCAGCCCGGCCGCCGTCGCGCCCGCGTCGTGCGACGTGCTCCAGTCCCGCAGCCCGGCCGCGCGCGCGCCGATGCGGTCGTCGCGCAGCACCCGCTCGACGGCGAGCCGGACCGTGCGCGGGCCCACGAGCCGGCGCGGCACGCGCACCCCGACGCCGGCCCAGTCCACGCGCGCCGCGACCTCGTTCATGTCGCCCGCCTCCGGGCACACGACGACCGGCGCGCCGCTCGCGAGCGCGCGCGCCACGGTCCCGTGCCCGCCGTGGCACACGACGGCAGCGCAGCGCGGCATCGTGCGGGCGTAGGACAGCCAGGACACGACGCGCGCGTTGGTCGGCAGGTCGCGCGGCGACCCGGCGTCCGCGCGCCACCCGGCGACGAGCACGCGCACCGGCAGCGCCGCCAGCCCGGCGAGCGCGGCGCGAACGAGCCGCTGCTCAGGATCCTGGGACGTCGACGGGGCGACGAGCACGAGCGGTCCCACGCCGGGCGGCTCGTCGACGTCGGGGGCGCCCGGCTCCCACAGCAGGGGCCCGACGACGTGCGTGCCCGCGGGCCACGTCCGCGGGTACTCGAGCTGCGGGAAGGTCGCGACGAGGCACAGCTCGGCGCTGAGCCCGTTGTGGACGCGCTGGCGCGCCGGCAGCCCGAGTCGCGCCCGCGTCGCGTTGAGCTCGTCGCGCCCCTGCTCGAGGCCGCGCTGCACGGCCGGGTCGAACAGGCGCCATGCGCGGCGGCCGAGCGCGGTGCGCGGACGTCGTGCGCCGACCGAGAACGGCGGCATCCCGGGGACGCCCGGGGGGTACACGTGGGGCACGAGCGTCGCCGCGGGCACGCCCTCGAGCTCGCCGGCGAGCGCGGGAGCGAGCGTGAGGATGTCCGCCACGACTGCGTCGGGCCGCAGTCCGGCGATCAGGGGGCGCGTGTCGCGCGCGGCGCGCAGCACCGCCTCGTAGGGCTTCAGCGGCCGCTCGCGGGTGGGGAACGGCGGGTACTCCGGCGCCGGCGCGAACGCCATCCCCGCCGCCTCGACCGGCTCGCGCCAGCGCGTCCAGGTCTGCAGCGTGACGTCGTGCCCGCGCGCGGTCAGCGCCTCCCCGAGGGCGAGCATCGGGAACGCGTGGCCGGGATCGCCGAACGCGCCGAGCAGCAGGCGCAGCGGGCTACCCCGCCAGCTCGGCGACCGTGCGCAGCTGCTCGAGCCGCTCGGCGGCGGTCCACGCCATCGGGCTGAGCATCAGCGTGCCGACGCCCGCGTCGCGGAACACCGCCAGGCGCTCGCGCACCACGTCGCGCGGGCCGCAGAGCGAGACCGTGTCGATCAGCTCCCCGGGCAGCGCCGCCATCGCCTCGTCGCGCTTGCCCGCGAGGTAGAGGTCCTGGACCTCGGCCGCCGCGGCCTCGAAGCCGTAGCGCTGCACGAGCGCGTTGTAGAAGTTCTGCTCGCGCGAGCCCATGCCGCCGACGTAGAGCGCGACGTAGGGGCGCATCGCGTCGCGCCCGGACTCGAGGTCGTCGGTCACGCACACGTTCACGGTCGGGGCGATGTCGAAGCCCTCGAGCGAGCGCCCCGAGCGGCTCGCGCCCTCCTCGAGCAGCGGCCGGAACTCGGCCACGTGCTCGGGGGAGAAGAGCGTCGGGATCCAGCCGTCGGCGATCTCGCCGGCGAGCGCCGTGTTCTTGGGCCCGATCGCGGCGAGGTAGATCGGGATGCGCTCCTGCACGGGGGCGATCGTCAGCTTCAGCGCCTTGCCCGGGCCGTCGGGCAACGGCAGCTCGAGCGTCTCCCCGTGGAACTCGACGCGCTCGCGCGCGAGCGCCATGCGCACCACCGCGATGTACTCGCGCGTGCGCTGCAGCTGGCGCGCGAAGCGCTGGCCGTGCCAGCCCTCGGCGACCTGGGGGCCGGACGAGCCGATCCCGAGCAGCATGCGCCCGGCGGAGAGCTGGTCGAGCGTCGCGGCGGTCATGGCCGTCATCGCGGCCGAGCGGGCCGGCATCTGCATGATCGCGGAGCCGAGCTTGATCTTCGTGGTGCCGGCCGCCAGCCAGCCGAGGATCGTGACCGCGTCCGAGCCGTAGGCCTCGGCCGTCCAGACCGAGTCGTAGCCGAGCCGCTCGGCCTCCTGGACGATCTGCAGCTGCTCGGCGGCGGTCAGGCCGAGCCCCCAGTAGCCGATGTGGACGCCGAGCTTCATCGCGATCTTCCTTTCAAGGGTTCTCCAGCGCCCGAGGACGCGCTACGGTTGCGCGGCGCCCGACGGGCGCACAGCGTATGCCACGGGCGAGCCGTCAGATCGAGCACCTCCGCCAGGCCATCGACCTGCTGCCCGTCCGCACGCGCGTGGCGATGCTCGACGGGGTGCGCTCGAACGCCATCATCGTCGGCGCCTACAGCGACCGCCGCGGCGGCGTCTGCCCGATGCTCGCGGCGCATCGCTGCGGCGCGCGCACCGACGCCCTGGCGTTCGCCCGCGCGTGGGACGGGTTCGCCCGCGTCGGTCACCGGCCGCGCCGCGCTACCGCGCGCGAGCTGCGCGTGCTCGAGACGCACCTCGAGGCGAGCCTCGAGCTCGAGGAAGGCCTCGACCTCGCGACGGCGATCGCGGAGCACCGCGCCGCGCTGGCGGCCAAGCCGCGTCTCGATCCGGCCGGCGCGCTCGTCGCGGCCGCGCCGGTGCACGCCTCAGCCGATCCGGATTGCGCGTCTGCGTCGCGGCCCGACGTGGCTGATTCTGAGCGCGCCACGGCGCCGGCGTCCAGCGCGGCCGACTCGGATCGCGCGGCGGAGCTGCGCCACCGCGCCGGCTGGGCCTGGCTGCGCCCGTTCCGGCGCCTCGACGACTACGAGGCGGCGCTCAGCGCAGCGACCGCGCAGGCCGAGGAGTCGGCGCAGATCGCACGCGACGCCGTCGCTCAGAGCCCGTCCCCGGGCCGCGTGAACATGATCTCCGGGATGACGCAGGCGGGGGACAGCTTCGTCAGGTAGCGGACCGCCTCCGCGATGTCCTCCGGCTGGATCATCTGCTCCGCGGGCACGGATTCCTTGACGAACTCGGTCATGTCGGTGTCGACGAACGCCGGGCACAGCGCGCACGACTTGATCCCGTCGGCGCCGAGCTCCTTGTTCATCGCTTGGGTGAACCCGACGACGCCGTGCTTGGTCGCCGAGTAGACCGACAGCCACGGTTGGCCGAACTTGCCCGAGATCGACGACGTGTTCACGACGAGCGCGTTGCGGTGCTCGGCACCCGCCGCCTTCAGCAGGTCGAGGCATTCGCGGTAGAGGATCACGACCGCGCGCAGGTTGACCGCGAGCTGCATGTCGAGCCGCTTCGTCGAGGTCTCGCCGATCGGCGCGCCGAAGCCGACCCCGGCGTTGTTGACCAGCACGTCGAGCCGGCCGTAGCGGTCGCGGTGGGCAGCCACGACGCGCTTCAGGTCGTCCTCGGAGCCGACGTCGGCGGCGACGTGCTGGAGCTCGAGGCCCTCGCCCTCGAGCGCGGCGGCCGCCGTCGCCAGCTTCTCGGGGCGGCGCGCCGCGAGCGTCAGCCCGTAGCCCTCCTGTCCCAGCATCCGCGCGATGGCGAGGCCGATCCC
>DAIOGP010000066.1:3997-7264 GCA_036745135.1 Solirubrobacteraceae bacterium | reverse complement strand
GAGGTTCACCTGGTCCTCCGTCAGGACGATGTCTCCCATCACGACCGTGTGCGGCGTGACGTCTCGCGTGACGATGGAGCCGGTCGCCGGGGCACGGGTGCGCGCCGAGGCGACGGCGACCGGCTGCAGCGCGGTCGTGGAGCTGCTCACCGGGGCGAGCGGCGCGCTCACCGCGCCGGCGCTGCCATACGGGACCTACGACCTCTGCGCCGAGGCCGGGGGCATGGCCCTCGCCGTTACCGACGTGCGCAACGACGATCCGGCCGGCACGCCCGTGCTCGGTCTCGCGCTCGACACCGGTTCACCGGGAGCGTGTCCGCCATGAGCG
The DNA here is from genome assembly GCA_036745135.1 of Solirubrobacteraceae bacterium. Classification (GTDB taxonomy): domain Bacteria; phylum Actinomycetota; class Thermoleophilia; order Solirubrobacterales; family Solirubrobacteraceae; genus DAIOGP01. The sequence continues at coordinate 6,936 of DAIOGP010000066.1, read as the reverse complement.
CCTCCAGCGCCCGTGCGCGCGCGCTCCCCCGGTTGCGCGACGAGGCCGGCTTCAGCGTCGCCGAGATGGTCGTCGCGCTCGGCGTGGGCCTGGTGCTGCTGAGCGTCGTGCTGATGATCGTCGAGTTCGGCCTGACTTCGTTCGTGCGCGTCGACGCGCGCGTCGACGCGACCCAGCGCGGGCGCACGGCGATGGAGGAGCTCACGAGCGTGCTGCGCTCGCAGGTCTGCCTCGGCATCGGCGTCGCGCCGGTCGTCCAGGCGGATGACCAGTCCGTGACGTTCCACGCCGACCTCGGCGACACCACGTTCGCGCCGATGCGCGTGCGCTTCGCCTACGACCCCGGCGCGGGGACGATCGTCGAGGAGCGCTACGTCGGCTCGGGCACTCCGCCCGCGATGACCTACCCCGCGTCGCCCACGAGCCGGCGGCTGCTGCTCGAGCACGTCGTGCCCCTCGACGGCCGACCCGTGTTCCGCTACTTCACCTACGACCTCGCTCCGACCGGGCAGGCCGACGTCGAGCTGCCCGTGCCGCTGTCAGCGACCGATCGCGAGCGCGTCGTGCGGATCGCGCTCGCGTTCGCGGTCGATCCGCGCCAGACGTCGCAGTCCGCCCATGCGCGCTCGAGCTTCGAGAACGAGGTCACGGTTCGCACGGCGGATCCCAACGGCAAGCGGGAGGGTTCGGAGTGCCTGTGAGCTCCCGCATCGCGCCGCCATGCACGGCGGCGGCCCGGCCGCGCGACGAGCGCGGCTTCATCCTCGTGGTCACGATGCTCGTGCTGCTGATCGCGTCGATCCTCGCCGTCGCGACGCTCACCGCCGCGGACGGCGACCTCGCCGGCTCGCGCGTCGACGTCGACGGCAAGATCGCGCTCGCCGCGGCCGAGGCGGGCATCAACGACTATCGCGCGCACCTCGTGCTCGACGACAACTACTGGTCGAAGTGCGACGACGTGCCCCAGCCGAGCGCCGTCAGCCAGGCGTGGCCCGGGACCGGACCCGACGCCCGCCGCTGGCTCGCGGTGCCCGATTCGCGCGCCGTCTACTCGATCGAGCTGATCCCGGCGAACGGCGCGTCGGCATGCAATCCGGCGAGCGCCGCGGCAACCCTGCTCGACAAGACGACCGGCACGTTCACGATCCGCTCGACGGGCGTCGTCGGCACGACGCGCCGCAGCGTGATCGCGACGTTCAAGCGGGCGGGCTTCCTCGACTGGATCTACTTCACCGACTACGAGACGCTCGATCCCGCGTGGTACGCGACGAAGGCCGGCGGGCGGGCCACGTCGCCCGACATCGTGGGCTGGGCGAGCAGGTCCTGCGTGCGCTACTACCGCGACGGCCGTGGCGCCCAGAGCTACGCTGGCACCTTCGTGCCCGGCGGCGAGCCGTTAACCGCGAGCTGCGGCGAGATCCGCTTCGTGACCGGGGACGTCGTCGCCGGCCCGCTGCACTCCAACGACGAGCTGCTGATCTGCGGGACGCCGCGCTTCGGGCGCACGGCGGCCGAGCGCGCGGCGGCCGGCGACGTCCCGGTCGACCAGGTCGAGGTGGCCGCCCCGGCGCCCGGCTGGCGCACGACCTGCGGCGGCAGCCCGACGTTCGCGGGCAACTGGACTCCCGACGGGCCGGTGCTCGGCCTGCCCGCGAGCAACGGTTCGCTGCGCAGGTTCGCCGAGCCGGACTACGTCTTCAGCGGCAGGACCGAGATCGTCCTCGGCGGGGCGACGCTGACCGTCAACGGCGCGAGCATGCCGTTCCCACCCGACGGCGTCATCTACGTCGCGAACGCGGTCTGCGGCCAGGGCTACCAGCCGCTGGACCCCTATCCGGCGGGCGGCAGCACGCCACCGGGCTGCGGGGACGCATGGGTGAGGGGGACCTACTCCAAGGACCTGACGATCGCCACCGAGGGCGACATCATCATCAACGGCGACATCACGCACTCGGGCGACTCGATGCTCGGGTTGATCCCGAACAACTTCGCGCGGATCTACCACCCCGCGGTCCACAGCGCACCCGGCTCGACCTCGTGCACGAACTCCGCCGGCACGATGGACGACGTCCGCATCGACGCCGCGATCCTCGCGCTGCGCGACTCGTTCACGGTCGACAACTACTACTGCGGCGCCAGGCTCGGGACGATCACCGTCAACGGAGCGATCGCGCAGCGCTTCCGGGGGCCCGTCGGCACGAGCGGCGGCAGCGGCTACCTCAAGAACTACAACTACGACGACCGCTATCGCATCCGCAACCCGCCGCACTTCCTCGACCCGGTGCCCGGCTCGTGGAAGATCCAGCGCTTCACGGAGCAGAAGCCCGCGCGCTGAGGCGGGTCGCGGCGCCGCGGATCCGCGGCGTGAGTTCGGTGCTTGGGGGGTACGCTGGGACGAGCAGGGCCCCCGACGGTCAGGAGCCGCGGTGCACTGGTACGTGGAGAGCGCAGAATCGGACGTCGCCTCGCGCCTGCGAGGCGAGGTGGGCGCCTATCTGCGCCGGCACGCGGCACCGCACAGCGACCTCGCGGTGGCAGACCTCATCGTGGCCGAGCTCGTCGCCAACGCGCTCGAGCACGCGCCCGGCCCGGTCTGGGTGCGCGTCGACTGGAGCGCTGAGCGGCCGCGGCTCGAGGTACACGACCTCGGGCCCGGCTTCGAGCTGCGCACGGCGCTGCCGCAGGATCCACTGGCGCTGCGCGGCCGCGGCCTTGCGATCACCGCGGCGCTGACCGACGAGCTGCACGCGGCGGCCAAGGCGGCGGGCGGCACCAAGGTCAGCGCCGTGCTGCCGGTGCGACGTGCCGGCCAGGTCAGCCACGCCGCGCCCGTGCAGCGCACGGGTCTCTTGCCGGCTGACGAGGAGGCGGACGCCGACGGGATGTTCGGCAAGCAGGCGTTCCTCGGGGCGCTCGTCGTGCAGCTGGCCCGGGCGGTC
>DAIOGP010000066.1:0-3897 GCA_036745135.1 Solirubrobacteraceae bacterium | reverse complement strand
GTTCGGCAAGCAGGCGTTCCTCGGGGCGCTCGTCGTGCAGCTGGCCCGGGCGGTCAACGAGCAGCAGGGCCCGATCGCCGCCGAGCAGGCGGTCGCTCAGGTCGGCATGGAGGTCGGGAGCCGCATGGAGGCGGCCTACAGAAGCGCGCACGGGATCGTCGGCACGCTGACGCCCGAGCAGATCGCCGAGCTCTACGTCCGCCTCAAGGCGGCGATCGACGGCGACTTCTACGTGATCGAGGCCGACGAGCGCCGCATCGTCCTCGGCAATCGCGCCTGCCCGTTCGGCGATGCGGTCAAGCGCGCGCCCGGCCTGTGCCAGATGACCTCGAGCGTGTTCGGGGGGATCGCCGCCCGCAACGCGGGGGGCGCCGACGTGCTGCTCGAGGAGCGGATCGCGCTCGGTGATCCGGAATGCCGCGTCGTCGTCTGGCTGGGCGGCGAGCGCAGCGATCGCCCGGACGCGGCGCGCACGTTCGCCTCCTGAGTCAGCTCACGTCCGGCGCAGCGCGAGCAGCGCGATGTCATCGGGGCGCGAGCGATCGCCGGACATCCGCGCGATGATCCCGTCGGCGAGCGCTTCGAGCTCGCCGGACGGCGCCGTCGCCGCGGCCGCGAGCGCGTCGAGCCCGTCGTCGAGTGGCCGGGGCGGATCCTCGACGAGCCCGTCGGAGAACAGCAGCAGCGTCGCGCCCCGCTCGAGCTGGATCCCCGCCTGCGGACTCGTCGCCGGCTGCATCGATCCGAGCGGTGGCGTCCCGAGGCTGCCCGCGTAGGCGGCGCGGCCCGCGGCGGGGATGACCAGCGGCGGGAGGTGCCCCGCGCTCGCGTAGCAGCCCTCGCCCGTGGCGGGGTCGAGCACGAGGTACATGAGCGTGGCGAACGGGACGTCGCCGAACGCCTCCGTCATGCCGTAAAGGCGATCGACGACCTCGGCCGGCTGCGCGGCGTAGATCGCGTACGCGCGCAGCGCGGTGCGGACCTGACCCATCATCGCCGCCGCCGGGATGCCGCGGCCGACGATGTCGCCGATCGCGAGCCCGAAGCGGCCGTCGGGGAGCGCGAACGCGTCGTACCAGTCGCCGCCGACCTCCGTGCCCTCGGCCCCGGGCAGGTAGCGGACCGTGAGCTGATGGTCCGGGATGCTCGGGAGCGAGGCCGGCAGCAGCGCGCGCTGCAGCGTCTCGGCGGCCCGGTGCTCGCGCTCGAACAGGCGCGCGTGGTCGAGCGCGAGGCCGGCCCGACGACCGAGCTCCTCGGCCAGCGCGAGCTCGCGGTCGCCGTAGCGGCGCCCCGACTCCGCGAACACGAACGTGATCGCGCCGAGCCGGCGCCCGCGGGCGGCGAGCGGGACCAGCATCGCCGAGCTGATCCGCAGCTCGCGCAGCAGCTCGAGGTGCTCGGGGCTCTGGGCGCCGGCGACGAGCATGTCGTCGGTGACCTCCGGGTAGAGCTCCGAGCGGCCCGTCCTGACGACCTCGGGCGCGCCGATCACGGCGTCGGGGTCGGGCGGGAAACGGGTCTGCAGCTCACGGGCCCAACGCACCTTCAGCGGGTCGGTGTGCGTCACCGCGACGTCCTCCAGCGTGCCCTCGCGGTCGACGAGCTGGACGACGCACCAGTCGGCGAGCCGCGGCACGGCCGCCGCGGCGATCATCGTCAGCGCCTCGTAGGGGTCGCGCACGCCGCCGAGCGCCTCGGCCGTGCTCGCGAGGAAGGCGCGCTCGTCCTCCTCCCGCTTGCGCTCGGTGATGTCCGTCGTGAGCCCGACGAGGATCGCCGGCTTGCCTTCCTGCAGATCCCGGATGACGTGGGCGCGGGCCCACAGCCAGCGCTCCGGGCTGTCGGGCGTGTTGACGCGGAACTCGATGTCGTAGCCGATGCCTTCGCCGACAGCGCGCCGCACGGCCGCGTCGAGCGCGGCGCGGTCGGCGGGATGGATGTGGCGCTGGTACTCCTCGTAGTCGCCTGGCTGCGCCCCGCGCGGGAGGCCGTGCAGCGGCCCGAGGTTCTCCGACCAGGTGATGCGATCGGCCGCGATGTCCCACTGCCAGCTCCCGGTCTGCGTGCCCTCGAGCGCGAGGCTCAGGCGCTCCTCGCTGATCCGCAGCGCGGAGGCCTGACGTTCATCCGTCACCTCGACGACGATCGCGGCGACGGCCCGCACCGATCCGTCCCGGGCGCGCAGCGGGTAGCACGACCCGTTCCAGCGCCGCTCGCGCGCGGGCTCCGCGGGGGCGGCGCCCGTGATCAGCACGTCGGTGACCGGCTCGCCGCCGTGGAGCACCCGATCCAGCAGCGGACCCATCTCCGCGTCGAGCTCCGGGAGCAGCTCGGCGAGGCTGCGCCCGACGTGCGCTGCGGACGGCACGCCGTCGATCGCGGCGAGCGTCTCGTTGACGCGCAGGAAGCGGTGCTCGGCGTCGATCAGGGCGAGCGCGACCGAGGCGCCCAGCGCCCACTGCTCGAGGGCCTCGGCGAATGCGAGGTCGGGAAGGTCGAGTGTGTCGGTCGAGTCCACTGTGCCGTCCGGGCCTCGAGCCGCATAATCGGGCGAGGCACCCGCGCTCGCCCGAGCGCGCACGCCGCCCCGGGCGGGGCGGTCACCAACCCTACGCCAGTCGCGACGTCACGACGACCGTGAGCGCGCGGAGCTGCGCGGTCTCGTACTCGCCGCCGCCGCGCCACGCGACGTTGCCGGCGCGATCGATGAGCAGGACGGCGACCGTGGCGGCACTCTCGAGGCCGAGCGACTCGAGCACGCGACCGACGTCCGTGTAGACGGTGAGCGTGCGCGCGCGGGCCTCGGCGTCGGGGATGCCGCGCACCATCCCGCCGTCGATGAACCATCGTGCGGGCGACCATGCCCGCGAGATCGTCGGCAGCTCGTAGACGCGCAGGCCGGCAACACAGGACTCGAGCGCGAGCAACGACGGCAGCCAGTCGTCGACGAGTCGCTGCTGCCGGCGCTCGAAGGCCACGACGAGCACGTTGAGCTCGCCGTCGAGGTCGCCCGGCAGGCGGTACGCGCGGCCCTCGAGGCTGCGGGCTTCGAGCTCCGGGAGGCGCGCGGGCGTCGGGGGCACGGCGGCTCGCTCGGCGGCGCTCAGCGCTCGACCATCACGGCGTAGTCGAGCGTCTTGCGGCCCTTCGCGGTCGTGACCACCACGCGGAACGTCAGCGGCTGACCGGCGGCGCGCGCCGGCCACTGGAGCGTGTCGTGGTACGAGCCCCGGAAGGTGCGCGTCGGCGGCGTGTCGCGACCGACGATCGCGCCGGCGAACACGAACTCGATGTCCGCCCTGACCTTGAGCGGCCTGCCCTGGGCGTCGGTGACCTTCACGGCCCAGCGCCAGTCGGCGTTCGCCTTCGGCGTGTGGGTCGAGGCCGTCAGCTTCGCCCTGATCCCCTGGGCCGCGGGGGCCTGCGTCGTCGGCGGCGCGGTCGTGGAGGGCGCGGTGGTGGTGGACGGGGCACTCGACGCCGGTGACGTCGACGTACCGCTGTCGCCACAGCCCGCGAGCGCCGCGACGACCACGAGCGCGAGCAGGGCCGTCGAGCTCCGCGCCGCCCCCGGAACGTCGCTGGCGGTGGACGCGAACACGCGCTCGATGCTAGTGGCTCGGGCCCCGTGGGTCGCTCGCGGCGGCCGCACGGCCCGCCGCCGATCTGCGAGATTGGCGGCGAGCACCACGAGCGACCGCTGCGTTCACGAAAGGACCCTCCGGGCATGATCGATCCCCTCGCGCGCTGGGCACCGCTGACCGAGAAGCCCGACTTCGCGGGGTTGATGACCTACACGGGCCTGCCCTACACCGAGCGCGCCGCCGACCTCGAAGGCGTCGACGTCGCGATCGTCGGCGCGCCGTGCGACGACCTCGTCTCCGACCGCCCGGG
>DAIOGP010000065.1:5927-7364 GCA_036745135.1 Solirubrobacteraceae bacterium | reverse complement strand
TGACCGCGCGCAGCCCGGCGAACGCCCCCCCGCGGGTCATGCGGCCTCCGGCCCGAGGTCGGCGACCACGGCGCGCAGATCCGCGATGACGAGCGCCCCGACGGCGTGGCGGCCGGTCACCGCAACCACCGCGTGCGCGCGCGTGCGCGCAGCGAACGCGGCTCCGCGATCCGTCGTCACCTCGATCGCCGCGGCGTCCGTTGCGTCCAGCAGCGCGCGAGCCGGCTCGGCGAGCGCCGCCTCGCCGGCAAGCGGCCGGCCGGCGCCGTCGAGGACGAGGACCGCGCGCAGATCGGTCGACAGCTGGGACAGGTATCCGACCGCCAGCTCGGGCGTGAGGCGCGGCGTCATGTGGGCACGCGAGAATACGCGAGTGTCGCTGAACCGGATCGCATGGTTGGTGGTGGTGGGCGCGTGCCTGATCGCATCGCTCGTGCTGCTCCTCGAGGGGTTCCGTGGCTACGCGGGCGTGGTGCTCGCCGTCGCGGCGTCCGCCGCGATCAACCTCCGCTAGCGGTCCACGGCGCGCTCGGACGCGGTGGCACCAGCCGCCCCGCCGGGTTCCGGATCCTCCGGCGGCGGCACCTCGGTGCCGGGCCGCACGCGGTCGGCGGGCTCGAGGTGGATCAGCACGTCCGCCCGCTCGACGCGGTCCTGGATCGCGGCCTGGAGGTCGTGCGCGGTGGCGTGCGCGCTCTCGAGCGAGGTCCCCGCGCGGAACTGCACGTGCAGGTCGACGTGGCGCCGGGCGCCCGCCCGCCGCGCGCGCAGCGCGTGGTAGCCGACGACGCCGTGGCCCCCGAACGACCGCACCGCGGCGCGGATCGCTTCGAGCTCGTGCTCGGGCAGCGCCTCGTCGACGAGCACGCGCGAGGAGCCGGCGAAGATGCGCACCCCGGCGACGACGATCGCCGCGGCCACGGTGAGCGCCAGCGCCGAGTCGATCCACGTCGCGTCCGTGAGCTGGACGAGCGCGAGTCCGACGAGCACGGCGCCCGAGGTCGCGGCATCGGTGCGCAGGTGGGCGGCGTCGCCCGCGAGCGCGGGCGAGTCGTGCGCCTTGGCGGTGCGCCGCAGGTACCCCGAGACGAGCAGGTTGGCGACGGTCGAGATCGCCATCACGACGATGCCGAAGCCCAGGGACTCGACCTGCGCGCCGCTCACCAGGCGCCGCACCGCCTCGTAGACGATCACGCCGGAGCCGACGAGCACGAGCATGCCCTCGACCGCCGCCGCGAGGTTCTCGATCTTCTCGTGCCCGTACATGTGCGACTCGTCGGCCGGCTCGTCGGCCTTGCGCACCGAGACGTACGCGATCACCGACGCGAGCAGGTCGATGCTCGAGTGCATCGCCTCGGTGAGGATGGCGACCGAGCCGGTGATCGCGCCGGCCACGATCTTGAGCACGATCAGCGACAGGTTGGAGGCGATCGAGAA
>DAIOGP010000065.1:0-5827 GCA_036745135.1 Solirubrobacteraceae bacterium | reverse complement strand
GGCGAGCGTCCCCGTGCAGCGGCCCTCGACGACGTGCTCGCGCCCCGCGGGATCCACGTACGCGAGCGCGCACACGTACGCCAACGCGCTCCCTGCCGGCGCCTCGTCGAGCAGCTTCGCGAGGTTCTCCGCGTCGGTCGCGTGCTCGCCGGCGAAGCGCGCCGAGCGCACGCCGGGGGCACCCCCGAGCGCGGCGGACTCGATGCCCGAGTCGTCGGCGATCGCCGGCGCGCGCGTGGCCGCCGCGGCCGCGCGCGCCTTGGCGAGCGCGTTGGCCGCGAACGTCGCGCCGGTCTCGGGCGGCAGCTCGACCTCCGGCGGCAGCGGCACCACGGCATGGGGCGCGAGCAGCGCGGCGAACTCACGCGCCTTGTGCGCGTTGCGCGTGGCGAGCACGAGCCGAGCGATCGTCGGCGCCTCGGACATCAGGGGCTAGGCGTTGGCGGCCGTGACCTGAACGGCGCGCAGCTCGTCGATCCCGGTCGCAGCCAGGGCGAGCAGCTCGTCGAGGTGCGCGCGCGAGAGCGGCGTCCGCTCAGCCGTCGCCTGAACCTCGACGAGCCCGCCGTCGCCGGTCATGACGACGTTCGCGTCGACCTCGGCCGTCGAGTCCTCGCCGTAGTCCAGGTCGAGCAGCGCTCGACCCTCGACGATGCCGCACGAGACGGCCGCGACCGACCCGTTCAGGGGGATCCGCTCGAGCGCGCCGTCGGCGACGAGCTGGCGGCAGGCGAGGCGCAGCGCCACGTAGCCGCCCGTGATCGCGGCGCAGCGGGTGCCGCCGTCGGCCTGGAGCACGTCGCAGTCGACGTAGATCGAGCGCTCGCCCAGCGCGTCGAACTCGACGACGCTGCGCAACGAGCGCCCGATCAGGCGCTGGATCTCGACGGTTCGCCCATCCGCCCGCCCGCGCGTGATGTCGCGCGGCTTGCGCGACCCCGTCGACGCCGGGAGCATCCCGTACTCGGCGGTGACCCAGCCGCGACCCGAGCCGGCGAGCCAGCGCGGCACGCTCTCGACCGCCGATGCGGTGCAGATGACCCGGGTCTCGCCGATCGAGATCAGCGCCGAGCCGGTCGCGGTGCGGACGAAGCCGGGCTCGATGGTCGTCGGGCGCAGCGCGCTCGGACCGCGGCCGTAGCTGCGCAGGAGGCTCATGCGACGGCCGCCACGGGGAGCTCGACGTGGCGGACGTCGAGCAGCGGCATCTGCAGGAAGCGCGTGCCCAGCGCGCGGAACTCCTCCACGTCGCCGGTCGCGAGGAAGCGGTAGCTCCCCTCCCCCGCGCGGTCGGTCAGCAGCTCGTGGACGCCGAGCGCGTGCTCGGCGCGCCGGGCCACGGCGGCGCCCGAGGTGATCAGCGTCACGCGCCGCCCGAGCATCCGCTGGAGCATCGGGGCCACGAGCGGGTAGTGCGTGCAGCCGAGGATCACCGTGTCCACGTCGGCGTCGCGCAGCGGGCGGCAGTAGCCGCGCACGGTCTCGACGACGCGCTCGTCGAACGGGAAGCCGCCCTGGATGATCGGCGCGAGGTCGGGGCAGGCGACGCTCGTCAGCTCGACGCCCGGGTCCGCCCGGTGGACGGCGTGCGCGTACGCGCCGCTCGCGACCGTCGCCGGCGTCGCCAGCAGCCCGATGCGCCCGCTGCGCGTCGCCTCGACGGCGAGCGAGGACTCGGGGGTGATCACGCCGATGACGTCGACGGCGTCGCCGACGTCGGCGATCCGCGCCTCGAGCGCGGGCAGCGCGGCCGCCGTCGCCGAGTTGCACGCGACGACGATCAGCTTGGCACCCGCCTGGAGCAGCAGCTCGACGATCTCGAGCGCGAACCGCTCGAGCTCCTCCGAGCCGCGATCGCCGTACGGGAACCGCGCCGTGTCGCCCAGGTACAGGAAGTCCTCCGCCGGCAGCGCGACGAGCAGCTCCTGGAGCACCGTGAGGCCGCCGACGCCCGAGTCGAACACGCCGATCGGGCGCCGGCGCGGGTCGGAGGGGGTCGCGGCCATCGCCGCCATGTTCTCAGACGCCGGGGCGGCCCCCGCGCCCCGCGCGAGTCCTACTTCACGAGGTCGATGGCGCTCTTGAGCTTCTTGACGATCGCCACGGCGATGTCGCTGCCGGACTGCAGCGACTTCGTCGCGCTCACGACGCCGGCGAGCACGACCGCGACGAGCAGGATCAGCGCGACGTACTCCACCGTCCCCTGCCCCTGCTGGCGCGCGAGCGCGCTCCGCACCGCCCGTTCCGCGGCTGCGTGCAGCCGCCCCATCACTGCGTGGACCATGCGCTGTCTCCTTGCTCGAGGGTCGATCTCGTCGAGCGCGAGTCTGCGCCGCGGCGCGTGACGGGGCCACCGGGGGAGCGTGACGAAAGCGCGCGGCGAGCGCGACAACTCCGCCACCGCGAGCCGCCGCCACGACGTGTCCACCGGCGGCATCGCCGGCCGCTGCGCGGCGGATAGCCTGGGCCACCGAATGCGGGCGCTGGTCGTGACCAACATGTACCCGAGCGAGGCCGAGCCGGCGCTCGGCAGCTTCGTGCGCGACCAGGTCGAGGCGCTGCGCCAACTGCCCGACGTCGACGTCGAGGTGTTCGCCTTCCGCGCCGGGGGCGCGTCCTACCTGCGCGCGGCGGCAGAGCTGCGCCGCCGCCACGGCCGCGAGGCCTTCGACGTCGTGCACGCCCACTTCGGCCTGAGCGCGTGGACGGCTCTGGCGGGACCGCGCGCGCCGCTCGTCGTCACCCTGCACGGCACCGACGTGCGCCATCCGCGATCGGGCCCCACATCGCTCGCCGCGCTGGGCCTCGTCACGCTCCCGGCAACCGTCTCGGCCTCGCTCGCGGCGCTCGTCCCCGGCGCCGGGCGGCGGCGGCCCGTCGCCGTCCTGCCGTGCGGCGTCGACCTCGAGCGCTTCCGCCCGCTGCCCCGGCCGGAGGCGCGCGTGCAGCTCGGGCTCGACCCCGAGCGGCCGTTCGTGCTGTTCCCCGCCGACCCGCGCCGGCCGGAGAAGCGGCGCGACCGCGCGGCTGCGCTCGCCGGGCGCGAGACCGAGCTCGTGACCCTCGGTCACGTCGATCCCGACGAGATGCCGCTGTGGATCAACGCGGCGAACGCCGTTGTCGTCCCGTCCGAGCGCGAGGGATTCGGGCTGGCGACGCTCGAGGCGCTGGCGTGCGACGTGCCCGTGCTCGCGACGCCCGTGGGCATCGCGCCGCTCGCCCTCGCCGGGATCGACGGGACGCTGTGCGCCCACTTCGAGCGCGGCGCTTGGCGGGCGGCGCTCGCGCCGCATCTCGCCGCGGCCGATCCGCGCGTCGTCGGCCGCGCGCGCGCCGAGCTCTTCTCGGCCGACCGCATGGCCCTGCGCGTCGCCGCGGTGTGGCGGGCGCTCGCGGCCGCGTCCGCCGCCTAGGACGACCGCCGGCGCCTGTCCCGGGCCGCGGGACGGCTCACGACGCCCGAGCGGCGGCCAGCGCCGGCCACCACGGCTCGAGGCGCTCGGCGGCGGCGGCGGCGAGCGGGTCGACCGCGAGGTCCAGGGCGACCGGCGGCGCCGGCGCCGCGGCTGCCGCGAGCGTCGCACGCACCCCGCGGGCGAGCGCCGCGAGGTCGTACCCCCCCTCGAGCACGAAGCCGAACGGGATCCCGAGCTCGCCGCACGCCCGGCGCACCGAGTCGGTCATCGCCGCGAAGCCGGCCTCGCTCACCTCGCAGCTCGCGAGTGGATCGTCGCGGTGCGCGTCGTAGCCCGCGGAGACGAGCACGAGCGCCGGCTCGTAGGCACGCGCGAGCGGGATCGCGACGTGCTCGACGAGCGAGCACCAGGTCGCGTCGCCCGAGCCGGCCGGAACGGGCAGGTTGACCGTGTACCCCGCGCCCGCCCCCGAGCCGACGTCGCTCGCAGGGCCGGTGCCCGGATAGAGCGGCGACTCGTGGATCGAGATGAACAGCACGTCGGGCGTGGCGTGGAACGCGTCGCTGGTGCCGTTGCCGTGGTGCACGTCCCAGTCCAGGATCAGCACGCGCTTGGCGCCGTGGCCGTCGAGCGCGTGTCGTGCCGCGACGGCGATGTTGTTGAAGAGGCAGAAGCCCATCGCGCGCCGGGGCGTCGCGTGGTGGCCCGGCGGACGCAGCCCGCAGAAGCCGGTCGGCGCATCGCCCGCGAGCAGCGCGTCGACGAGCGCGGCAGCGCCGCCGGCGGCGTGCAGCGCCGCATCGTAGGAGCCGGCGCTCGTCAGCGTGTCCGCGTCGATCGCCCCGCCACCGCGCCCGCACAGCGCGGCGATCGCCGCGACGTGCGCGGGCGCGTGCACGGCGTGCACCAGCTCGAGCTCGGCCGCCGGCGCGGGCCGGCGCTCGTAGCCGAGCCAGCCCTCCTCCTCGAGCAGGCGCTCGATCGCGAGCACGCGCGCGATGCGCTCGGGGTGGGCGCCGGTGTCGTGGAGCAACGACGAGGGGTGGTGCATGTAGACCGGCGCCGCCACCCCGTTACCGTACCGGCCGCGATGTCCGCCGAAGCCCCGATCGAAGCCGACCTCGCGATCGTCGGCGCCGGCGGCGCGGGGCTCTACGCGGCGCTGACCGCCGCCGAGCAGGGCGCGCGCGTCGCGCTCGTCTCGGCGACGCCGCTCGCGCAGACGGCCAGCTACTGGGCGCAGGGCGGGCTCGCCGCCGCGCTCGGCGCGGACGACTCGCGCGAGCGCCACTACATGGACACGATCGCGGCCGGCCGCGGCACGGTGCGTCCCGCCGCGGCATACGTGCTCTGCGACGAGGCCCCCGCCCGCGTGCGCGACCTGCAGCGCCGCGGCGTGAGCTTCGACGTCGACGCCGACGGCGAGCTGCTGCTGGGATTGGAGGGCGGGCACTCGACGCGCCGCGTCGCGCACGCGGGCGGAAGCGCCACCGGGCGCCGCGTGGTGCGCGAGCTCTCCGCCGCCGTGGCGCGCGAGCCGCGGATCCAGGTGATCGAGGGCCGCCGCGCGGCGTCGCTGTGGCTCGACGACGGTCGCTGCGTGGGGGTCGTCTGCGAGGACGGCACGGCGACCGTCGCGCGCGCGGTCGCGCTCGCCAGCGGCGGCGCGGCGGCGCTGTGGTCGCGCACGACGAACCCGCCCGGATCGGTCGGCAGCGGACTCCTGCTCGCCCATCTTGCGGGGGCTGCGCTCGCCGATCTCGAGTTCGTGCAGTTCCACCCGACCGCGGTGGTCGGCGTCCGCGGTCGCGAGGGCTACCTGATCACCGAGGCGATCCGCGGCGAGGGCGCGCACCTGCTCGACGCCGCGGGCGAGCGCTTCGTCGACGAGCTCGCGCCGCGCGACGAGGTCGCGCTCGCGATCCAGGCGAAGCTCGTCGAGGGCGGCGTCACGAGCGTCGCGCTCGACATGCGCGCCATCGACCCGGGGCACTTCCCGAACGTCGTCACGGCGCTGCGCGAGGCGGGCATCGATCCGACGCGCGAGCCGATCCCAGTGGCGCCGGCCGCGCACTACATGATGGGCGGGATCGCCACCGACCTGCTCGGCCGCTCGAGCGTGCCCGGGCTGTACGCGGTCGGCGAGTGCGCCTGCACGGGGCTGCACGGCGCGAACCGGCTCGCCTCCAACTCGCTGAGCGAGTGCTTCGTCTACGGCCGCCGCGCAGCGCTCGCCGCGCTCGAGGAGCCCCCGCTCGTCGCGCCCGATTCGCCCAGGCCGACCGACCGACTGCCGGAGGTCACGGCCGCGACGCGCGCCGCGATGTGGCGCCTCGCCGGCATCGAGCGCACGGCTGCCGGCCTGCGCGAGCTCAGCGGTGATGCGCACCCCCTCGCGCGACTCGTCGCGG
>DAIOGP010000064.1:0-7374 GCA_036745135.1 Solirubrobacteraceae bacterium | reverse complement strand
GGGTCGCCGCTCATGTCGATCGTGTACGTGTCGCGGAACTTGAACGCCTGTCGCGCGTGGGTGCCGAGCAGCTCGTCGCCGCGCTTGAAATCGAAGTGGTACGGGATCGGCAGCCAGTCGGCGAAGTCGCCGACGTAGGGCACGAACCCGACCAGCCGCCGCAGGAGCGCGACGACGAGGCTCTTCTCGCTCGCCGTCGCGAGCTCGTTGCCCTGGGCGTCGAACAGCGTGTAGGTGGAGCGCAGCAGGCTCGCGCCGAACACCTTCTGGATCTCGCCGAGCTTGCTCCCGTCGGCGGCGGTGACGTCGTAGCGGGCGCGCGGGTCGAAGCGCTGGCGGGCCTTGATCCGCAGCAATTCCTGCTGCTTGGAGGCGTCGGCGTAGAAGCGGATGTCCTCCTTGAACTTGAACCGCGCCTGCTCGACGAAGCAGAACGGCTCGCCGGGCGTCCCGTCCGCGCCTGGCAGGCTGAACTCGTACTGGTTGATGACCGGACGGATCCGCTGGCGCAGCAGGAAGCGGTCGTGGGCGTTGACGTCGACGGGGAGGGCCATGCCCGTACGGTAGCCGGGAGCGCCGTCCGACGCGACGGGGGCCCGCCGTGGCGGGCCCCCGTACCGCGTCCGTGCGTCAGGTACTACGGGCCGAACGAGTTGACGGTCTGCCCGGAGTCCACGGGCGTCGCGCCGCGTCCCTGGTCGTGCGGGACCCCGACGTCGACCGTGCCGCTGCAGCTGCCACCCTTGCCGTCGCTGCCCGTGAACGAGATCCGGTACACGCGACCGTCGCGCGTCCCGCTGCGCTCGGCGCGCACGGCCACCGTGTTCGACGCCGACGCCGCCTTCGCGTCCGGCGCGGTATCCCCGTCCCCGAGGCCGTTGAGCGGCTCGTCCTGCGTGACCCCGGTCACGGACAGCGCCACCGGATCGCCGTCCGGATCGCTCGCGCCCGCGAGCGTGATCACGCGGAACTTGTGGTTCGGCGGCCACAGCAGCTTCGCATCCGGCGTGACGGTCGAGCAATCGGGATCCCGGTTCGTCGGCTTGACGACGTGGATCACGATCGTGCGGGTGGGCGCGGAGAGCGGCGGAGACTCGTCGTCCTGCGCCGTGAAGGTGACGAGATAGTCGCCGACCTGCCCGGTCGCCGGCGTCCAGTCGAAGCTGGCCGTCGCAGGATTGCCGTCGATGCCGGTGGCGGATGCGCCGCTCGGCAGGCCGAGGTTGTCGATGTGGACGCTGTCACCGCTATCGGCGTCGGTCGCCTTGAGCGCGACGCTCAGCGCCTGGCCGACCTCGACCGTGTACTCGGTGCCTTCCGCCGGCGTCGGGGACACGAACTCCGGCGCGGCGGTGGTGCCCTTCGGCACGACGTTGACCAGGTAGGTCACCTCGATGCCGGACACTGGCTGGCCGCTGCCGTCGAGCGCCTCGATCACGACGGCCGTGAACCACAGGCCGAGCGCGACGCCCGTCGTGTCCCACGTCACGGCGCCGGTCGTGGGGTTGATCGCGAGCCCTGGCGGCTGCGGATCACTGCACCCGTTGCAGGCCTCGGCGGCGGTCGCGAGGCGCCAGCGCAGCGTCTGGCCGCCGGAGTCGAGCGCCGGGACGGGCCACGTGCGGACCCCGCCCTCCTGCACGGTGACGATCGGTGGGACGCTCGAGATCGGCGATTCGCTGTCCTTCGACAGGTCGATGCCCGTGCCGACCACGTACGCGCCAGTGGCGTTGTTGTTCAGGCTGCCGATCGTGCAGCAACTGCCCACGAACGCCAGCCACGGCCCGGGCCCGCTATAGGTGTGGCTGATCAGGGTGTCGGTCGTGCTCGAAGGCTCGAGTCCATCGCCGAGCGCCCAGTTGTCGGGTGCGTTGATCGCCGTCGTCTTGAAGTCGAGGACCCCGGTGGAGGACGCGTCCCCGAAGTCGAGCCCGGTGGCGCCGACGTTCTCGGTGAAGATGTCCCCGACGGCGAGGAAGCCGTCGCCGGCAGTCCCGCTGTAGCCGTCGCGACGGAAGCCCCCCTTGAGCGTGAAGTCGACCGAGTTGCCGCTCGTCTTGACCCACGAGATCGAGCCGAAGCGGAAGTGCGAGGCACTCGCAACCGGCGTGAGCACCCCGACCAGCATCACGACCGTGGCGACTGAAACCACCACCCGGACGCGTCGCCGTGAGCGAGCGCGAATCCAGCCCTGAAGCATGAGCAACCTCCTCGCAGCCGCTGTCGGTGACGGGTAGCTAACGCCATCGCGACAGCTCGGTTTCACGTTGCACCAAGGGCGTGACGTCCGAGGGAACAATGTTCCATCGGCTCGAGCGCTCAGCGCAGCTTCGCCTGCCTGGCTTCCCCGTCGTTGCTCCAGCTCACGCTCGCGCCCGAGAGCTTGAGGCTCGTGACGTCGATCTTCGGCCCCGTGTCGAGCAGCGTGCGCCGTCCCCCCTCGAGCTTCATGACCTCGATGTCGCCGGTCGCCGGATAGGCGTGCGGGTGCACCGACGCGATCCACGCGGCCGCGCCGTTGCGCCGCAGCACGAGCGAGCGAACCTCGCTCGAGATCTCGGCGTCGTAGGCCAGGCTCACGGCCGCCGTGCGCGCGGTCACGCGGCCGCTGCGCACGTCGTGGACGTACACCCGCGCGTAGCTGTTCTCGCACCGCCGGCACGCGAGTGCGACCGAGTACGCGAGCGCGTTGCCCGCGAGCTCGACGGCGCCGTAGGTGTCCTCGCCGACGAAGCGCGACTCGGCCAAGTGGAAGGTGCGGCCGCGCGCGTAGGCGCAGGCGAAGTAGCGGACGTGCCCGGGCTCCTGTAGCGCCACCCGGTACACGCGCGCCGCGCGGTTGGCGACGACCGTGGTCGAGCCGGCTGCCTGGCAGCGCGAGCTCGAGCGCGCCTGCGCCGGCCCGAGGCCGGCCACCGGCCCGCTCGCCACGAGGAGCACGCCGAGCCCGCACGCGACTGCTGCCCGCGAACGCCTGGTCCCCACCATGCCCGCAAGCTAAGCGGTGGCGCGCGCGGGGCCTACCGTAGTGACTACGCGGCGCGGCGCGGGGGATACCCGCGTGCGGTCCGTCCGGCCGTTGACCTACCTTGCGCTCGTGGCCGACCTCAGCATCTGCCCGGCGTGCGGGTCCGGGCTCGTGCAGCCGCTGCGCTGGCAGGAACGGGAAGACGGCAAGCTCAACCTTGAGCTGCGCTGCCCCGAGTGCTTCGCGTGGATGCGGGGCTCGTTCCCGCTCGCGGAGGTCGAGGAGCTCGACCGCACCGCGCACGCCGCGCGGGCGTCGATCGCGGCGGCGCACGAGCGGCGCGTGCGCGAGAACATGGAGGCGCTCGCGGACTGCTTCGCGCGCGCGCTCGCGCTCGACCTCGTGACGGCAGACGACTTCGCCGTCACGCGCCCGGCCGCCGCGTAGCGGCGACGCGCGGCACGCGCTACCCGCCCGCGACCGCCGGCAGGATCGTGACCTCGTCACCGTCGCCGACCGGCGTCGCGAGGCCCTCGCGGAAGCGGATGTCCTCGCCGCCGACGTAGACGTTGACGAAGCGGCGCAGATCGCCGTTCTCGGAGATCCGGTCGCGGAGGTCGCCGTAGCGCTCGTACAGCGCGTCGAGCACGTCGCCGACCGTGTCCGCCTGCGGCACGTCGGTCTCCGCCTCGCCGCCGGTCGCCGCCCGCAGCTGGGCCGGGATCTTGACGCGCACGCCCATCGCTACGCCGTGACCGCCTGCGGCAGCGCCGCCTCGAAGGCCGCGACGCTCGGCTCGATCGTGTGCGTCGCGAACGTCCCGCGCGCCGCGTCCAGCGTCTTCAGCCCGTCGCCGGTGATGCAGACGACGACGCGCTCGGCGGGATCGATGTCGCCGCGCGCGGCGAGCTTCGCGAGCACCGCCGTCGTGACGCCGCCGGCCGTCTCGGTGAAGATGCCGGTCGTCTCGGCCAGCAGCTTGATCCCGGCACGGACCTCGTCGTCGGTCACGGCGTCGATCGAGCCGCCGCTGCGGCGCGCCAGCTCGAGCGCGTAGGGGCCGTCGGCCGGGTTCCCGATCGCGAGCGACTTGGCGATCGTGTCGGGCTTCACCGGGCGGCAGATGTCGTGCCCGTCCGCGAACGCGCTCGCCACCGGCGCGCAGCCGGCGGCCTGGGCGCCGTTCATGATCGGCACGTCGCCGTCGAGCAGACCGAGCTCGATCCACTCCTCGAAGCCTCTGGCGATCTTCGTGTACAGCGACCCCGAGGCGACGGGCACGATCACGCGGTCGGGGAGCTCGAAGCCGAGCTGCTCGGCGACCTCGTAGGCCAGCGTCTTGGAGCCCTCGCTGTAGTACGGCCGCATGTTGACGTTCACGAACGCCCACGGCCGGTCGCCCGAGAGCTCGGTGCAGAGCCGGTTGACGTCGTCGTAGTTGCCGCGCACGGCGACGAGGTGCGTCCCGTAGATGCCGGTCGCGAGGACCTTCTGCTCCTCGAGGTCGGCCGGGATGAAGACGTAGGACTCGAGGCCCGCGTGGGCCGCGTGCGCCGCCACCGAGTTCGCCAGGTTGCCGGTCGAGGCGCAGGCGACGACCTCGAAGCCGAGCTCGACCGCCTTCGCGAGCGCGACCGAGACGACGCGGTCCTTGAACGAGTGGGTCGGGTTCGCGGTCTCGTTCTTGACCCAGACCTCCCGCAGGCCCAGCTTGTCGGCGAGCCGGTCGGCCCGCTGCAGCGGCGTGGTGCCCGTCTGCAACCCGGGCCGCGGCGCGGCCGCGAACGGGAGGAAGTCGGCGTAGCGCCAGATCGAGCGGGGCCCGGCCTGGATCTTGCGGCGCGTCTCCGCGACGTCGAGCGTGCTGAAGTCGTAGGCGACCTCGAGCGGTCCGAAGCAGCGCTCGCACACGTAGCGCGCCTCGAGCTCGTAACGGGTGTTGCACTCCTTGCACTTCAGGGCATCTGCCGGCATACGAAAAAACCTCCGCCCGGATTTGTGGCGGAGGTCGTCGTTACGCTACGTCGAGCCCTCGTCCACATCTCCCAGGCTGTCGTTGGAGCCTGTTGGAATTGCCACCGTTTGCGCATCGCTGCGCAATGGTTGGCGGGGTTTCATAGGGCCAATCCCTCCACCCCTCTGGATGCGTACTGCGGTCCAGCTATGTCGTGCTGCGCGGCCGAGTATAGCCAGGGCGTGCGGACGGACGCAAACCGCCGCCGCGCCGGGTTACAATCGACCGTGGAGCAGCCCACGATGACCGACGAGCCGCGAAGTCCGCATGCCGAGCCTGCCGAAGCCTCGCTTTGGGCGGTCCGCGCGTGCCCGCGGCCAGGTCGTCGCTCGCCCGCCTGAGCCCGAGACCCCGAACGTCGAGGTCATCGAGACCCCGTCGCTGCGCTGGATCAACATCGAGCGCCCGCGGCCGATCGATCGCGCCTGGCTCGAGGAGCACTTCGACTTCCACCCGCTGGACTACGAGGACGTCGTGTCGCGCAACCAGCGCCCCAAGGTCGACGCCTACGACGACTACCTGTTCATCGTGCTGCACTTCCCGCGCTTCGACAAGCACGTGGGCCGGCTCAACGCCGCCGAGCTCGACCTGTTCGTCGGGCCGGACTTCGTGATCACGCTCCCGAACGAGCCGCTGCAGACGATCGAGTACCTGTTCGAGCGCTGCCGCACGAGCGACGAGGTGCGCGAGCAGTACTTCTCCAAGGGACCCGGCTACCTGCTCTACAAGATCGTCGACGACTGCGTGGACGCGAGCTTCCCGATGCTGCGCAAGATGGGCAACAAGCTCGAGCGCCTCGAGGACGAGATCTTCGAGGGCCGCTCCGCGCAGATCGTCCGCGACATCTCGAACGTCAAGCAGGAGATCATCAACTTCCGCAAGATCGTGCGCCCGCAGCGGGCGGCGTTCAGCGATCTCGAGCGCGTCAAGCAACGCTACATCGCGGACGACCTCGACATCTACTTCGACGACATCAACGACGCCTCCGAGCGCATCTGGGACGTGCTCGAGAACTACAAGGAGGTCGTCGAGGGGCTCGAGTCGACGAACGAGTCGGTCCTGTCGCACGGCCTCAACGACGTCCTGCGCCTGCTCACGGCCTTCAGCGTGATGCTGCTGCCGTTGACGCTCGTGGCGAGCATCTGGGGCATGAACGTGCACGTCCCCGGGCGCGACTCGCTGACCGCGTTCTGGGTGATCATCGGCGCCATGGTCGTGCTGCTCGGCACCATGCTCGCCTACTTCCGCCATCGCGACTGGCTCTAATGCGGGCCCGCACGGGCCGCGCGGTCCGTCGATGCGCGCGCCCGCGTAACGACGGCCGCGGATCGGAGTAGCCCAGGCATGGCCGCGACCCCCGTCGACGCCTCGCAGCGCCTCGCCGGCGCCCAGGCGCTGACGACGCCGGCGGCGAAGAAGCGCATGCTCGTGATCGTCAACCCGTACGCCTCGACGGTGTCCGATCGGCTGCGCAACCTCGTCGTCTACGCGCTGCGGGGCCGCTACGAGCTCGAGGCCGTCGACACGCAGGAGCCCGGCCACGCGACGCAGCTCTGCCGCGACGCCGCGCGCGAGGGTTACGACGTCGTCGTCGCCTTCGGCGGCGACGGCACGCTGAACGAGGCCGCCAACGGCCTCGCCGGCTCCGCGACCGCGCTCACGTGCCTGCCGGGCGGGTCCACGAACGTCGTCTGCCGCACGCTCGGCATCCCCGACGACGTGGTCGACGCGACCGAGCACCTGCTGCGGATCGCCGACGCGTGGGCGCCGCGGCGGGTCGACCTGGCCGAGGTCAACGGCCGCGGCTTCCTGTTCGCCTCGGGGATCGGGCTCGATGCGGCCGTCGTGCAGCGGCTGAACGCCCACCCGCGGATCAAGGCCGGCCGCGCCGGCCACTCCTACGCCGCCTACACGGCGATCTCGCAGTTCGCCGGCCGCTACGCCATGAAGCCGCCGCGGCTCGCGATCGAGCTGGACGGCGAGCCGCAGTCCGGCACGCTGCTCGTGGTGCAGAACTCCGACCCGTTCACGTACTTCGGCCGACGCCCGATCCACCTCGCCTCCGGCGCCGCGCTCGACAGCGGCAAGCTCGCGGCGGTCGTGCTGCGCCGCCTCAACCCGATCGATCTGCCGAGTCTCGCCTACCGGATGCTCTCGCGCCGCGACGACGTCGCGGGGCACCCGCAGGTCAGCGAACGCTCCAACGTCACGACCGTCCACGTGCGGTCGGTCGACGGCCGCGCGTTCCCCCTGCACGTCGACGGCGACGACGTCGGCGACGTCGACGAGGCGAGCTACTCGGTGCGGGCGGGGGCGTTGGTCGTGGTCGCGTGAGTGGCGGGGCGTCAGCAGCGGGGCGTCAGCAGCGGGGCGTCAGCGGCGGGGCACGACC
>DAIOGP010000063.1:5998-7619 GCA_036745135.1 Solirubrobacteraceae bacterium | reverse complement strand
ACGGCGATCGAGCGCGTCGTGAAGTTGTTGGCGGCCGCGATCGACCACAGCGATTCCCCGGGCGCGACGACGTGTGGCACGGCGGCGCGGGCGGGGGCTGCGAGCGTCAGCAGCGCCAGCGCGGCGCAGCTCAAGGTTCGGCGGGCGGTGGGCACGGGAGGCCTCCGATCGTCGGGGTCGGGCGGCCACCGTGGCAGGCGGCGGCCGGGACGACGACCCCGGAAGCGTGCTTACGGAACCCTGCAAGGAGCGGTGCGCCCGCCGGGCGCCCCGCTCAGAAGTCCGTTTCGATCCAGTCCATCATCGAGCGCAGCCGCTTGCCCTCCTGCTCGATCTGGTGGGCGGCGCCCTCCTCGCGCATGCGCTGGAAGCTCTCCTGGCCCGCCTGGTTCTCCGCGATCCACTCGCGGGCGAAGTCGCCCGACTGGATCTCCGCGAGGACCTGCTTCATGGCCTCGCGCGACGCCGGGCCGATGACGCGCTTGCCGCGTGTCAGGTCGCCGTACTCGGCCGTGTTGGAGATCGAGTAGCGCATCCCCGTGATGCCCTTCTCGTACATCAGGTCGACGATCAGCTTCAGCTCGTGGAGGCACTCGAAGTAGGCGAGCCGCGGGTCGTAGCCGGCGTCGACGAGCGTCTCGTAGCCGGCGCGCACCAGCTCGCTGACGCCGCCGCAGAGCACGGCCTGCTCCCCGAAGAGGTCGGTCTCGGTCTCGTCCTTGAACGTCGTCTCGATCACCCCCGCGCGCGTGCAGCCGATGCCCTTGGCGTACGCGAGCGCGAGCGCGCGGGCGTTGCCGGTCGCGTCCTGGTGGACGGCGACGAGACCCGGAACGCCGCGCCCCTCGGCGAACTGACGGCGGACGAGGTGGCCCGGGCTCTTCGGCGCGACCATCGCGACGTCGACGTCGGCGGCCGGTACGACCGTGCCGTAGTGGATCGAGAACCCGTGGCCGAACATGACGAGGTTCCCTGGTGCGATGCCATCCTTGATCGCCGCGTCCCAGACCTGCCCGTGGCGCTCGTCCGGGAGCAGGATCATCACGATGTCGCCGCGGCTCGCGGCCTCGGGCAGGTCGGCGACCTCGAGGCCGGCGGCGAGCGCCTGCGCGACCGACGCGGAGTCGGGCCGCAGCCCCACGACGACGTCGACGCCCGATTCCTTGAGGTTCAGCGCGTGCGCGTGCCCCTGGGAGCCGTAGCCGATGATCGCGACGGTCTTGCCGTCGAGCAGCGCGAGGTCGGCGTCGGCGTCGTAGATCATGGCTGCGGCAGGCTACTGAACCGGCGCTCAGGCCGTCGCCGCGGCGACCAGCGCCCGCGCCGGGATGGAGAGCGTGCCGTCGGCGGCCGCGAAGGGCTCGAGCTGGGCGGCGAGGCTCGCGTAGAGCTCGTCCTGCTCGGCCTCGCCGAGCTCGGCGGTGACGTCCGCAAGCGCGCGGTTGAGCTGGCGGTGGACGTCCCACCATTCGCGCGTGCTCGCGTAGGTCTGCGCGAGGTCGAGCGGCTCGACGACCACGTCCGCGAAGCCCGCGCTCGCGAGCGCGTCGCCCAGCGCGCCGGCGTCGGCGAGCCGGAACATGCCGGGCGCGCCCGGAGGCTGCGGCGGCACGAGGCCGCG
>DAIOGP010000063.1:0-5898 GCA_036745135.1 Solirubrobacteraceae bacterium | reverse complement strand
CCCGCCGCCAGCTCGAGGACGACCTCCCCCGGCTGCGGGTCGATCGCCTCGATCATCCACAGCGAGACGGGCGCGGCGTTGCGCTGCAGCCACGCCCGCCGCGCACCCCAGCCGGCGGCGGAGCGCTCCCAGCGATCGCGGTTCTGCGCGCGCAGCTCGGCGACGTCCATGCGGGGGGTTCTAGCGCAAACCGCGCAGCCGGCCGGGGCGGCGTCGCCGCCCCGGCCATGCCGCGGTCAGGAGACTGCGCTCAGCCGGATCGCGGAGAACTCCGGCGACCACTGCGGCGCCGCGACGATGTTGAGCGCCGCGCCGCTGTTCTGCCGCAGGACGACCTCGACGTAGTCGCCGGCCGCGAGGCTGACGAGCGTGGTGATGCTCTGTTCGGTCGAATTCGGGGCATCCGTCGGCTTCACCACGTCGCGCGCGACGATGTCGACGCCGTTCTTGCGCAGGTTCAGCTCGCGTGCGCCCGTCGCGTTGGTCTCCCACGAGATGTTGATCGTCAGCTCGTAGAGCCCGGCGGTCGGCGCCGTGATCCGGCTCGCGTCGAGATCGGTGCGGTGCACGGCAGCCGTGTCGAAGCGCTCCGAGTTGAACGTCAGCGTCGTGAACGCGGCGTTGCCGGGGATCGACTGGTTGGCGCTGTTGTACACGCGCGCGGCAGGCAGCGCGGCGACCTTGGCGGGCGTCACGGCCCCGTCCTTGAGCGTCGGGTCGGGGTAGGTGCCGGTCAGGTCGCCGCCCGCGGCGGTCCCGGCGAACTTGGGCAGCTCGCCCGGCTTGAAGTCGGCGCCGAGCAGGCTGCCGTTGGCGACCTTCGCGGAGTCGACGGCGTTGGCGCCGATGTCGGAGCGCTTCACCGCGCCGGCCTTGAGCTGGCCGCTGCCGACGCTGTTGCGCGGCACGACGAGCCGCTTCGCGGCCTCGCCGACGGGGGTGAAGCCCAGGACCGACACGATCAGGGCCGTGACGGACAGGGCGATGGGCAGGCGATCCTTCATGCGTCCTCCTCAGTCGAACAGCGTTCGCTTGAGCGTAGTGGCCTGTCCAGGGCGCGGTCGCCGCGCCCTCGACGCGGAGGCGCCGCCGGCACGCGAGGGCGCCCGCGGCCGTGACCCCGCCTCAGACGAGCGCGCGGCGCAGCAGCTTGCCCGACTCGGTTCGCGGCAGCGAGGGGGCGAACTCGATCTCCTTGGGCACCTTGAAGCGCGCGAGACGATCCGCGCAGTGTGCGCGCAGCGCGTCGGCAGAGGGCGCGCGGCCATCACGCGCGACGACGGTCGCGACCACCGCCTCGCCCCACTCCGGGTCGGGGCGGCCGCGCACCGCGGCGTCGGCGACGTCCGGGTGGGCGAGGAGCACCGCCTCGACCTCGGCCGGCGCGACGTTCTCGCCGCCGGTCACGATCGTGTCGGCCAGGCGTCCGGTCACCGTCAGCCGGCCATGATCGTCGCGAGCGCCGAGGTCGCCCGTGTGCAGCCAGCCGTCGCCGGCGAGCGCCGCGGGCGCGACCGTCGGGCCCGCCACGAGGATCTCGCCGTCGGGCGCGATTCGCACCCGGGTCGGCACGAGCGCCACGCCGGCGGTCGCGCCCTCGCCCGGCGCGGAGGTCGTCACCTGCGAGCAGGCCTCGGTCAGTCCGTAGGTCTGCGCGACGGGGATGCCGGCCGCGGCAGCACGCTCCAGCAGCGCCGGGGCGACCGGTCCGCCGCCGAGCAGCGCGCAGCGCAGCGCGGCGGGTCGCTCGAGGCCGGCGTCGAGCAGGCGCGCGAGCATCGTCGGCACGAGCGAGACCAGCGTGATGCCCTCGCGCGCGATCGCGTGCGCGACGGCGGCGGCGTCGAAGCGCTCGTGCAGCACGCACGTCGTGCCGTAGATCGCGCTGCGCACCGGGATCGAGAGCCCGCCGACGTGGGCGAGGGGCAACGCGCACAGCCAGCGCTCGGCGGGGTCGAGCCCGAGCGCGGCGGCCGAGCCGAGCGCGCTCCACAGGAGGTTGCCGAACGTGAGGTCGACCGGCTTGGCCGCGGCGCTCGTGCCCGACGTGTGCATCCGCAGCGCGACCGCGTCGAGGTCGTGCGTCGCCGCCAGGACGGCCGCGGCATCCTCCTCCCCGGCCAGCGGGCGCTCGACGACGAGCGCGGCGCCCGCGCCGCGCGCCGCGCGCTCGGCGCCGGCCAGCCGCGGATCGACGGGCACGGCGACGGCGCCGAGCCGCCAGCAGCCGTGCAGCGTCGCGACGAACGCAGGCCCCGGCGCGAGCGCCAGCGCGACGCGGTCGCCGGGGCCGGCTCCGAGCGCGGCAAGCTGCCGCGCCGCTCGGTCGGCGGCCGCGTCGAGCGCCGCGTAGCTCAGCGTCTCGCCGCCCGCGCACTCGAGCGCCGCGCGGTCCGGATGCGCCGCGGCGGCGCGCGTGAGCCAGGCGTCGACGAGCACGCCGGGAAGGCTATGCGAGCGCCCGTGGCGCCCGTCGCCGGGCTCAACGGGCTTCGGTCGCCGCGCCGCCCGGCCGGCCCCGCCACGCCCCGACGGACACGGGCATTTGGAATCGATCATCTAGGGTCCAGGCATACCCTCCGTGACGTGGACACCGGCCGGCGAGTACTCCGACATCCGCTACGAGCTGTCCGGCGACGGCATCGCGAAGATCACGATCAACCGGCCCGAGGTGCGCAACGCCTTCCGGCCGCAGACCTTGTTCCAGCTCGCGGAGGCCTTCGATCGCGCGCGCGACGACACCTCCGTGGGCGTGATCGTCCTGACCGGCGAGGGCCCGGACGCGTTCTGCTCCGGCGGCGACCAGCGGATCCGCGGCGACGACGGCTACATCGGCGACGACGCGGTCGCCAAGCGCGGCGTCGGGCGCCTGAACGTGCTCGACCTGCAGGTGCAGATCCGGCGCACCCCCAAGCCCGTCGTGGCGATGGTGGCGGGGTACGCGATCGGCGGTGGCCACGTGCTCCACATCGTCTGCGACCTCACGATCGCGGCCGAGAACGCGCGGTTCGGGCAGACCGGCCCCAAGGTCGGGTCCTTCGACGGCGGCTACGGCTCCGGCCTGCTCGCCCGCCAGATCGGGCAGAAGCGCGCCCGCGAGGTGTGGTTCCTGTGTCGCCAGTACGACGCGCAGACTGCGCTGGAGTGGGGGCTCGTGAACACGGTCGTGCCGCTCGAGCGCCTCGAGGACGAAACCGTCGCGTGGTGCCGGGAGATGCTCGCGCTCTCACCGCTGGCCCTGCGGATGCTGAAGGCCTCGCTCAACGCGGCCGACGACGGCCTCGCCGGCATCCAGCAGCTCGCCGGGGACGCGACGCTGCTCTTCTACATGTCCGAGGAGGCGCAGGAGGGCCGCGACGCCTACGTCGAGAAGCGCGCGCCCGACTTCACGAAGTTCCCGAAGCGGCCCTAGGCGGGATCGTGGCCGGGGTTCGCGCCGAAGGTCGATCCGCGCTTCGCATCTGGCTGATGGCCGCGCGGCTGCGGACGCTCCCCGCGGGCGTCGCTCCGGTGCTCGTCGGCACGGCCCTCGCCGGGACGGAGCGCACGTTCCGCCCGGTCACGTTCGTCGCGTGTCTCGTCGGCGCGGCCTTCATCCAGATCGGGACCAACCTCTCCAACGACTACTCCGACGCGCGGCGCGGCGCCGACGCCGAGGACCGCCTCGGGCCGGTGCGCGTCACGGCGGGCGGCCTCGTCCCGCCCCGGCAGGTCCTTGTCGCCACCTACGTGGCGTTCGGCATCGCCGTGCTCGCCGGCGTCTACCTGGTCGTGACGTCCGGCTGGCAGCTGCTCGTGGTCGGCGGCGTCTCGATCCTCGCCGGCGTCCTCTACACGGGCGGCCCGCGGCCCTACGGCTACGAGGGGCTCGGGGAGCTGTTCGTGTTCCTGTTCTTCGGGATCGTCGCGGTCGCCGGGACGTACTTCGCGCAGCGCAAGCTGCTCGAGGCGGAGGCCTTTGCGCTCGCGGTGCCGGTCGGCCTGCTGGCCGCGGCGATCCTCGTCGTCAACAACGTCCGCGACCTCGAGACGGACCGCCGGGCGGGCAAACGGACGCTCGCCGTCCGGCTCGGCCGCCAACGGACGCGCGCGCTTTACGCGATGCTCGTCTACGCCGCGTTCCTGATCGCGCCGCTGCCGTGGGTCGTGGGCTCGCTGTCGGCGTGGCTCCTGCTGCCGCTCGTCACCCTCCCGCTGGCGGCCCCGATCGTGCGCACGGTGCGCAACCGCACCGACGGCCCGTCGCTCAACGACGCGCTCGCGCGCACCGGCGTGCTCCAGCTCGCGTTCTGCGCGCTGCTGTCGGCCGGGCTCCTGCTCAGCTGAGCGATGCGCGTCGCGCTCGAGCCGCTGACGCTGCGCTTTCGCGCGCCGGTCCTGACCGCCTTCGGCGCCCTGACCGAGCGCGAGCTGCTGATCCTCACGCTCGAGACCGACGACGGGCTGATCGGGCGTGGCGAGGCGGCCCCGCTCGAGCCTTACGACGGCGTCGCGCTCTATGCGGTCGCCGCGCAGATCGAGGCCTGCCGGCCGCTGCTCGAAGCCGGCGATCCCGCGCGCCGCAGCGAGCTGCTCGCCGACTGCCGCGGGCACGCGCGCCTCCCCCAGGCGCTCGCCGCGATCGACCTCGCGCTCTGGGACCTCGCCGGCGCGCGCGCCGGGACGCCCGTGGCGGAGCTGCTCGGGGCGTCCGCCCGAGCCGTGCCCGTGAACGCGACGATCGCGGCGGAGGAGCCGGCCGAGGCGGCGACGCAGGCGGCGGCCGCCGCCGGCGCGGGCTTCCGCTGCGTGAAGGTGAAGGTCGGGGTCGGGCAGGACGTTGCCCGCGTCGCCGCGGTCCGCGCGGCCGTCGGCCCGCGAATCGCGCTCCGCGTCGACGCCAACGGCGCGTGGGACGTCGAGGAGGCGCTGGCGGCCCTGCGCGCGCTGGCGCCGCACGGCGTCGAGCTCGCCGAGGAGCCCGTCCACGGGCTCGCGTCGCTGCGCGCGGTGCGGGAGCGCTCGCCGGTGCCGATCGCGATGGACGAGACGGCCGCCGCGCCCGGCGCGCTCGCGTCCGGAGCGACCGACTTCGTGTGCCTCAAGGTCGCACGCTGCGGCGGCATCGACGGGACGCTCGCAGCGGCGCGGTCAGCGCAGGCCGCCGGCGCCGCGGTCTACGTCGCCTCGACGTTCGACGGCCCGCTCGGGATTGCCGCGGGCCTGCACGTCGCCGCCGCGCTCGCCCCGCTGCCCGCGTGCGGGCTGGCGACCCTCGGCGCGTTCACCGGCGTGGGCGCGCGCCTGGCGCCCCGCGACGGCGCGATCGCGCTGCCCTCGGGCCCGGGGCTGGGCGTCGGGCCCCGCTGACGAGCGGCCACGGTCACTCGGCGATGGCCCGCGCCACGGCGTCCGGCGCCTCGAGGTGGAGCGCGTGGCCCGCGCCCGGGACGACGACGAGCCGCGCGCCCGCCACGCGGGTCACGAGCCGCTCCCCGAGCGCGCGGAACTTCGGATCGCGCTCGCCGACGAGCATGGTGACGGGCATGCGGAGCTCGGCGAGCCGGTCCCACAGCGGCGCCATCGCACCCGTGCCGATTCCCCGCAGCGCGGCGGCCAGCCCGTCCGGGGCGTTGCGCAGCCGGTCGGCGTACGCGGCCGCCGCCACCGCCGCCGTCTGCCCCGCGAACAGCGGCTGCGCCGCCCAGCGCTCGGCGAAGGCGGCGATCGTCAGCCGCTCGAGCTCGCGCGCGAGCGCCGCGTCGGCGGTCCGGCGCGCGGCGCGCGCCGCCGGGTCCGCGATGCCGGCCGTGGTGCTCACGAGCACGAGCCGCGCCACGCGCGCGGGATGGGCGAGCGCCACGTGCAGCGCGACCCGGCCGCCCAGCGAGTACCCGGCGAGCGCGAAGCGCCCCGGCG
>DAIOGP010000062.1:5989-7726 GCA_036745135.1 Solirubrobacteraceae bacterium | reverse complement strand
GCTTCGGCCGTGGCGGCCGCGCGGTCGTGCACGTCGAGCTTGCGGTAGATGCTCTGCAGGTAGCCCTTGACCGTCGGCACGCTGCGGTTCGTGCGGGCCGCGATCTGGGGAGCGCTGAGGCCCAGGGCGATCTGCTTCAGGGTCTCCCGCTCGCGCGCGGTCAGGTCCGACCCCGGCCCGTTGGGACGCGGGCGCGTGATCCGGTCGCGCAGGCCCGCCTGCGCCTGGGGCGCGAGCACGGTCTCGCCCCGGGCGACCCGCCGGATCCCGGCGCAGATCTCCGCGCGGCCCATCTCCTTCGAGATGTAGCCGGCGGCGCCGGCCGCGACGGCGTCGTACACGCGCGCCGCGTCGACGTACGCGGAGAGCATGAGCACGCGCGTCGCGGATCGCTCACGCGTCAAGGCAGCGGCCACCTCGAGCCCGGTCATGCTCGGCAGCTGCGCGTCGAGCAGCGCGACGTCGGGCGCGGCGGACCTGATTCCGGCCAGCGCCTCGCGGCCGTCGCCGGCATCGCCGACGAGCTCGAGCTCGCGCCGTCCCTTGATCGCCCGGGTCACGCCCTCGCGGTAGAGGGGGTGATCGTCGGCGACGAACACGCGGATGCGACGAGCGATTGCCATCTCCTCAGCGTTCTAGCACCGGCGACCGGGCGTCTCATCATCCGACCGGATGAGCGCGGGAGCGAGGCCGCGCTCATCCGATCGGGGGAGCGCCGCATCCTCCGATCGACCGGGTGGAGCCCTCCGCGCCCGACTTGCCCTGCACGCGCATAGGCTTCGCCGCGTGCTGCTCCAGGACAAGCGACTGCTGATCACCGGCGTGCTGACGCAGGACTCGATCGCCTACGCGGTCGCCGCGGGCGCGCAGCGCGAGGGCGCGGAGGTCGTGCTGTCGGGCTTCGGGCGCGGGCTGTCGATCACGCAGCGGATCGCGAGACGGCTGCTGCAGCCGGCCGAGGTGCTCGAGCTGGACGTCAACGAGCCGGCGCAGATCGACGCGGTCGCGCGCGCGCTCGACGCGCGCTGGGGCGCGCTCGACGGCGTCCTGCACGCGATCGCGTTCGCGCCCGAGGACGCCCTCGGCGGGCGCTTCCTCGAGACGCCGCCGGAGTCGGCCGAGCTGGCGTTCCGCACGAGCGCCTACTCGCTGAAGGCGCTGGCGGTCGGCCTCCTCCCGCTGCTCGAGCGCGCCGAGCACGGCGGGGCGCTCGTCGGGCTCGACTTCGACGCGACGGTCGCGTGGCCGATCTACGACTGGATGGGCGTCGCGAAGGCCGCGCTGGAGGCGGTCAACCGCTACCTCGCGCGCGACCTCGGCCCGCGCGGCGTGCGCTGCAACCTCGTCGCCGCCGGCCCGCTCCGCACGCTGGCCGCGAAGTCGATCCCCGGCTTCCAGCAGCTCGCCGACGGCTGGGAGCGCCAGGCGCCGCTCGGGTGGGACGTCCGCGACGCCGGGCCCGTGGCGGACGCCTGCCTGTGGCTGCTGTCACAGCGCGCGCGCGGGATCACCGGCGAGATCGTCCACGTCGACGGCGGCTACCACGCGCTCGGCGCGCCGCTCGCGACGGAGGAGTGACGCGGCGTCAGCTGCGCGCACCGCTCGCGACGGAGAACTGAGCCGGAGCCCGTCGCGCGCCGCCGCGCCCCTACGCCGCCGCGCCCCGCGCCTACGCCGCCGGGCGCGAGTAGACCGCGCGCCACCACAGCTCGGCGAGCACGCGGATCGTCTCGGTCG
>DAIOGP010000062.1:0-5889 GCA_036745135.1 Solirubrobacteraceae bacterium | reverse complement strand
CGCGAGTAGACCGCGCGCCACCACAGCTCGGCGAGCACGCGGATCGTCTCGGTCGCGTCGCCGTCGCCGCGCATGACCTCCATCGAGACGTGGCGCTCGACCATCGCGGTGAGCGCCTGGGCGCAGATCCGCGGCGAGATGTCGTCGGGCGCGATGCCGCGCTCCTGGTCGCGGCGGATGCGCTGCTCGCCGGCGACGACGAAGCGGCTGATGTAGGGCTCCCATTCGGCGGGGAGCCGGTCCTCGCGACCGGAGAGGTGCGCGGCGAGCAGCAGGATCTGCGCGTTCGCGTTGACGACCGCGACCACGCGCCCGAGCGCCAGGCGCAGCTCGAGGCGCGGCTCGCCGTCGCCCTCGAGGTACGCGGTGCCGGCAACGTACATCTCGGCGAACGTCTGCTGGATCAGGCGATCGACCACCGCGCGCTTGTTGGGGAAGTAGAAGTAGACGTTCGTGCGGCTCACGAACGCGCGGCGCGCGAAGTCGTCGATCGTCAGCTCGTCGTAGGGGCGCTCGGCGATCGCCTGGCGCGCCGCGGCGAGGATCGCGTCCTCGGTCGCGTTGCGGGGCTCGAGCGCCCCGATCGCGGGCTCGGCGCTCACCGCAGCGCCCCCAGCGCGTGGACGAGTCGGTCGCGCGTCTGCGCCGGCGCGATCACCTCGTCGATGAACCCGGCGCCCGCCGCGCGGGCCACGGGCAGGTGCTCGGCGGCCCAGTCGCCGGCGAGCAGCTCGGCGTCGGCGCCGTCGGCGAGCGCGCGACGGTGGACGAATTCGACGGCCTGGCGCGCACCCATCACCCCGATGTCGGCGTCGGGCCAGGCGAGCGAGAGATCGGCACCGAGGTCGCGAGAGTTCATGACGATGTGGGCTCCGCCGTAGGCCTGCCTCAAGGTTACGCCAATGCGCGGGACGCGGGCGGTCGCGAAGGCCCTGAGCAGCGCGGCGCCGTGGCGGATCACGGCCTGGCGCTCCTGCGCCGCGCCCGGGAGGAAGCCGGGCGTGTCCACGAGCACGACGAGCGGCAGGCCGAGCCGATCGCAGAAGGAGACGAACCACGCGCCCTTCTCGGCCGCCGCGGCGTCGATCGTCCCGCCGAGGTGGCGCGGCTGGTTGGCGATCAGGCCGACCGGCAGGCCTTCGAGCCGTGCCAGCGCGGTGACCATGTTGCGCGCCCAGCGCGGCGCGAGCTCGAGCAGCGCGCCCGCGTCGAAGATCCGGCGCGCGGGGTCGCGCACGTCGTAGACGCGGCGGCGCTCGTGCGGGACGAGCATCCCCGGGTCGCCGGGGAACGGGTCGGCCGGCGCCGCGAGCGGCAGCGGCTCGCCGCACGCCTGCGGGAGGTGGCCCAGCAGCTCGCGAACCAGATCGCCGGCGTGGACGTCGTCCTCGGCGAGCAGGTGGGCGACGCCGGTGCGGGCGTGCACGTGGGGCCCGCCGAGCTCCTCGGCGCTGACGCGCTCGCGCGTCACGCGCTCGACCACCTGGGGCCCGGTCAGGAACATGCGCGCCCGCGGGCCCGCCATCACGGTGACGTCGCCGAGCGCCGGCGAGTACGCGGCGCCGCCGGCGCACGGACCGCCGAGCACCGCCACCTGCGGCACCGTCGCGAGCGCCTGGGCGCGGAAGATCGCGCCGTAGGCGGCGAGCGCCGCGACGCCCTCCTGCAGGCGCGCGCCGGCCGAGTGCGGGAAGCCGACGACGGGCGCGCGGGCCCGCTCCGCCGCCGCGAGCGTGCGCACGATCGTCTCGCCGCCGGCCGCGCCGAGCGAGCCGCCGAGCAACGTCCCGTCCTGCGCCCACGCGTACACCGGCCGCCCCCGCACGCGCCCGTGACCGGCGACGACGCCGTCGCCCACGGCGCTGCGCACCGGCCGGAAGCTGCCCGCGTCGCACAGCAGCTCGAGCCGGGCCCGCGCGAGCCCGAAGGCGGCGTCCCGGTCGAGCTGCAGGAGCGCGCTCATCGCATCAGGCGCGGGCGAAGGCGAGACAGGCGTTCTGCCCGCCGAAGCCGAACGAGTTGGAGAGCGCCAGCCGCAGGTCGCCGGCCTCGCGCGGCCCCTCGGGCACGTAGTCGAGGTCGCAGTCGGGGTCGGGCTCCGCGTAGTTGAGCGTGGGCGGCAGCACGCCGCGCTCGACGGCGGCGAGCGTGGCGATCGCCTCGACCGCGCCGGCGGCGCCGAGCAGGTGCCCGATCGCCGACTTCGTGCTCGAGACCGGCGGCGCGCCGCCGTTCCAGACGGTGCGGATCGCGAGCGTCTCGGTGCGGTCGTTGAACGGCGTCGAGGTGCCGTGCGCGTTGACGTAGCCGACGTCCGCCGGCGCCGCGCCGGCGTCGGCGAGCGCGGCGCGCATCGCCTGCGCGGCGCCGCGACCGTCCTTGTCGGGCTGCGTGATGTGGAAGGCGTCATTGGAGGCGCCGTACCCGACGAGGCGCCCGCGCACGCGCGCGCCCCGCGCGGCCGCGTGGTGGGCCGCCTCGAGCACGAGCACGCCCGCGCCCTCGCCCATCACGAACCCGTCGCGGCGGGCGTCGAACGGGCACGAGACGCCGCGCCGCGACAGCGCGCCCATCCCGCGGAACGCGGCGATCGTGAGTCCGGTGAGCGCGGCCTCCGTGCCCCCGGCGACGACCGCGTCGACCTCGCCGCGCTCGATCATGCGCAGCGCCTCGCCGATCGCGTGCGCGCCGGTCGCGCAGGCCGAGGAGATCGAGAAGCCCGGGCCGCGGGCCCCGAGCCGCATCGCGATCAGCCCGGCGGCCGCGTTGGGCATCATCATCGGGACGAACTGGGGCGAGACCGCGCGGTCGCCGCGCTCGATCCAGTTCCGGCACTCGCGCTCGAGCGTCTCGAGGCCGCCGATCCCGGTTCCCACCAGCACGCCGAGGCGCTCCGGCTCGATCCCGTCGGGCAGCGCGGCCTCCTGCACGGCCTGCGCGGCGGCGGCGAGCGCGAGCTGGGCGTAGCGGTCGGTCCGGCGCGCCTCCTTCGGCGTCATCCACGCCTCGGGATCGAAGGCCGCGCACGGCCCGAAGCCGTCGGCGATCCCCGAGCGCCGCGCGAGCAGCGCGTCGGCGAACGCGTCGGCGCCCTCGCCCAGCGAGGAGACGACGCCGACCCCGGTGACGACGACGTCGACGCTCACGCCGTCGCGCCCTCGGCGGCGATCTCCTGGATCAGCCGCACCGCGTCGCCGACCGATGCGATCCCGTCGAGCTTCTCGTCGACGATCTCGATGCCGTAGCGGTCCTCGAGCATCCGCACGACCTCGACGAGGTCGAGCGAGTCGACGTCGAGGTCCTGCCACGTCGTCTCCATCGTCGCCGCGTCGGCGCCCTCCACCTTGATCTCCACCAGCGCTGCTCGCACCTGCTCGAGCACCTCTTGATCCGTCATCTGCGTCTCCTCGGTTCGGGGTTCATGCGGCCAGCCCGCCGTCGACGGCGAGCGTGGCCCCGTTGACGTACGCCGCCTCCTCCGAGCAGAGGAAGGCGACGGCGGCGGCCACCTCCTCCGGTCTGCCCACGCGGCCGGCGGGGACGACGCCCACGATCTTGTCGGCCACGTCGGCCGTCATCTCGGTGTCGATCACGCCGGGCGTCACCGCGTTGCAGGTCACGCCCTTGCGCGCCATCTCGCGGGCGATCGTGCGCGTCAGCGCGAGCATGCCGGCCTTCGCGGCCGCGTAGTTCGCCTGCCCGGCGTTGGCGCGCTCGGCGACGACCGACGACACGTTGACGATCCGCCCCCAGCGGGCGCTCAGCATCGGCCCGAGCGCGCGGTGCGTGCAGTTGAAGGCGCCGGTGAGGTTGGTGCCGATCACGGTGTCCCACTGCTCCGGGCGCATCCGGATCGCGAGGCCGTCGGCGCGCACGCCGGCGTTGTTGACGAGCACGAGCACGGGGCCGAAGCGCTCCTCGACCTCGCTGAACGCGCGGTCGACCGCCGCCGCGTCGCTCACGTCGGCGCGCACGTCGCCGCCGCCGCGCGCGAGCGTCGCGACCGTGAGCCCGTCGGCGCGCAGCCGCTCCGCGATCGCGGCGCCGATGCCGCGCGTCCCGCCGGTGACCAGCGCGCAGCGCGGCTCAGGCTGCGACATCTGCGTGCTCCTTGTAGCCGATGACGCCCGCCGCCCAGACGAAGCCGGCCCCGAACGCCGCCAGCCCGACGCGCGAGCCGGGGCCGATCAGCCCGTCGCGCTCGGCCTGCTCGAGCGCGATCGGGATCGAGGCGGACGACGTGTTGGCGACGTGCTCGAGGTTCAGCACGACGCGCTCGGGCGCGATCCCGAGCTCGGCCGCCGCGGCCTCGACGATCCGGGCGTTGGCCTGATGGGCGACGAACGCGTCGAGGTCGCCGACCTCGAGGCCGGCGCGCGCCAGCGCGGCACGCGTGGCCTCCGTCATGCGCCGGACCGCGTGGCGGTAGACCTCGCGACCGTGCATGCGCAGCAGCCGCTCGTCGCCGTCGGCGTAGAGCAGGTCGATCTGCGACCCGTCGGCCCCGAGCTCGAACGGCGTGAGGCCGAGCCAGCTCGCGTCCGCGTCCGCGCCCGCGGCGAGCACGACCGCGCCGGCGCCGTCGCCGAACAGCACCGCGGTCGCGCGGTCCTGCGGGTCGGTGATCCGCGACAGCGCCTCGGCGCCGCACACGAGCGCGACCTGCGAACGGCCGGATTCGACCAGCGCGGCGGCCTCGTCGAGCGCGTAGAGGAAGCCGGCGCACGCGGCGTTGAGGTCGACGGCCCCGGCTCCGAACGCACCGAGGTTCTCGGCGATCTCGGGCGCGAGGCCCGGGGTGATGCGGTCGGCCGTCATCGTCGCCACGAGCACGCGGTCCACGTCCTCGGCCGCGCGCCCCGCGTCGGTGAGCGCTCGCGCGCAGGCCTGGGTCGCGAGGTCGGCGAGCGTGACCGTGTCGCCGAGCCGGTGGCGCTCGCGGATCCCCGTGCGCTTGACGATCCACTCGTCGCTCGTGTCGAGGCGGTCGACGAGCGCGGCGTTCGTGACGACCTGGTCGGGCAGCGCCGCGCCCACGCCGACGATCCCGGCCCTCATGCGGCAGCCTCGGCCAACGTGCGCTTGACGAGCCCGGTGAGCACCGTTCCCGGACCGAGCTCGACGAAGCGCTCGATCCCGTCGGCGCGCAGCGCGAGCAGCGTCTCGCGCCAGCGCACGGGCCGCAGCAGGTTCTTGACGAGCTCGCGGCGGATGCTCACGAAGGGCGCCGCCGTGCCGTTGGAGTACACCGGGAAGCGCGGCTCCGCGACCGGCGTGCCGGCGAGCGCGGACCGCAGCGCGGCCGCCGCCGGCTCCATCAGCGGCGAGTGGAACGCTGCGCTCACGGGCAGGGTCCGCGCGCGGGCGCCGTGCTCGCGCGCCTCGGCCGCGGCCGCCGCGACCCCGTCGTTCGGCCCCGCGAGCACGAGCTGCCCCGGCGCGTTGTCGTTGGCGATCGTGAGCCCGTGGCGCCGGGCCAGCTCGGCGATCGCCGTCGCCTCGCCGCCGAGCATCGCGACCATGCCGCCCGGCGCGCGTGCGCCGGCCTCGGCCATCGCCGTGGCGCGCACCGTCACGAGCGCCACGGCGTCCTCGAACGCCAGCGCGCCCGCCGCCGTGAGCGCCGCGTACTCGCCGAGCGAGTGCCCGGCCGCGGCGACGACGTCCGCCGGCTGCCCGGCCTCCTCCCAGGCCACGACCGAGCACAGGAACAGCGCCGGCTGCTGCCAGCGGGTGCCCTCGCCCAGGCGCGGGAACGGGTCCTCGCCGAGCAGCTCGAGCCCGCGCTCGAACGTCGGGTGCCCGCGATGGGGCAGGTCCATGCCCTCGGCATGGCTGCCCTGGCCCGGGAAGAGCGCGGCGGTCCTCATCACTGTGCACTGTCACACC
>DAIOGP010000061.1:0-7745 GCA_036745135.1 Solirubrobacteraceae bacterium | reverse complement strand
GCTCGCCCGCACGAAGTCGCCGTGGGTCTGCGTCCGCAGCCGCGCGACGAGCTCGCGGTGGTAGGGGCTCGACAGGCTCTCGTTGTGGCCGATCACGTCACGCGTCGCGATCTCGTACCGGGCCTGGAGCCAGCGCGTGAGCGCGAGCGACGCGGCCAGCTGGCGGCGGTTGGCGAGCACCTCGCGGTCGCTGACCCCGACGTGCTCGATCCCGATCGCCGTCCAGTTGAGGCCGACCGTGTGCCGGCACATCAACCCGAGGCGCACGAGCTGGTGGATCGTCCCGTCGCGGTCGATGACGAAGTGCGCGCAGACCCCCGGCAGCTCGTGCAGCTCCGCGTCGGGCACGTCGGGGGCGAACGTGTTGTACGCCGACGCGTAGCTCTCGCTCGCCGTGAGGTGCTCGACGATCACGCGCGGGTGAGCGAGCCGGTAGGTGCGCAGGCCGTAGTGACGCCGCGCGTAGCGCGCCATCTCGGCCTTGCGCCGTGCCGGGAACGGAATCGGGCTCGCGACGATCCGCGGCTGGGGCGGGCTCGCGCGCGTCGCGGCCGCAGGCGGCCCCGGCGCGACCAGCGTCGCGGCGACGAGCCAGCCCAGCGCGAAGGCGGTCACGCGATCGTCGGCGGGCCGGACGGGTGGCGTTGCATCGCGACGCAGTCTAGGCGCGGCGCCGGCCCAGGCGCCGACGGCTCAGCCGCGCGTCGGGGCGAGCGCGCGGGCCGAGACCTCGGCCGGATCGGGCGCCACGAGCGCCGGCTCCGGCCCACCGACACCGGCCTCGCGCCCGGTGACGGCGATCAGCGCCGCGACCACGTTCGGATCGAACTGCGAGCCGGCGCAGCGCCGCAGCTCGGCGACCGCGTCGGCGAGCGGCAGCGCGGCGCGGTAGCTGCGGCTCGTCGTCATCGCGCTGAACGAGTCGCAGCAGGTCACGATCCGCGCCTCGATCGGGATCGCCTCGCCGGCGACGCCGTCCGGATAGCCGCTGCCGTCGTAGTGCTCGTGCGAGGCCCGCACGACCAATCCGGCATCCGTGAGCACGCCGCCGATGCGCTCCAGCAGGCGCTGGCCGATGATCGTGTGCTCGTCCATCAGGCGGCGCTCCTCCGCGTCGAGGGGCCCCGGCTTGTTGATGATCTCGTTCGGGATCTTGATCTTGCCGATGTCGTGGAGCAACGCCCCGAACTCGACGTTGCGGCGGCGCACCGCATCGAGGCCGAGCTCATCGGCGACCGCGAGCGACAGCGCGACGACGCCGCGGCTGTGGCTCCCGGTGTACGCGTCGTCCGCGTCGACGACGTCTCCGAGCAGCAGCGCGGTGCCCTGGTAAGCGGCGCTCAGCTCGAGCGCGTGCTCGATGCGCGCTCGGCGCTCGAGCGCGAAGATCCACAGCACGGCCGCGAGCGGGAGCGTCAGCAGCACCATGGCCGGGTGGCCGACGGCGGCGAACGCCGTCACGAGCCCGATCGGGGTCAGCAGCGCGTCGACCATCGCGATCCACCCGACGAGCCGGAGCTGGAGCGTCGGCGGGACCCCGAACGCGAGCCGATCGGTCAGCATGCCGAAACCGATGTCGACGACGAACATCGAGCCGAGCGCGAGCACGTACACGGGCCAGTCGGCGACGTCGGGACTCGTCGCCCCGGCCGCCGAGAGCACCAGTGCGGGGGCCACCGCGAACCAGGCGCTGCACAGGGCCAGCACGGCGCGTCGCGGGTGCGCGCGACCGCGCAGGAGGTCGGGCAACCGTGCGAACAGGAAGCCGAGCGCGACGAGCATCGGGACGAGCGGAGTCGGCGCCACGAACAGCATCGGGATGAAGATCAGCTGGATCGGGGTCGTGTAGCCCGCGCCCGCGTCGAACTCCACGCGCGAGACGACGGCGAAGGCGAGCACGAGCAAGACGGCGTCGCCGAGGCTGAGCGGTCGCGGCCACGGGCAGAGCACGGCGATCGACATTGCCGCGAGCAGGAACGCTCCGGCGACGAGCAGGTGGGCGCGGAGCTCGCGGCCCTCGAGTGGCGCGCTCGCGCGCGTGCGACCTTGCTCGAGGAGCTGCTGGATCGCGGGGTTGTTCTCGGCCTCGATCATCTGCGTGGCCGCAGCGGCGAGTGGTCCGCGACTGTCGGCTCACACGCGGTATCGGCATGACGCGGACACGGCTGCATGGACGGATGAACGATTGCGCCGGCTTCGTCCACGACCCCACACTGTGCCCACGACGCAGAGCGCGTCGCATCCCCCAGGAAGCCGACGGCCCACGGAAGGAGCCACGGAATGAGCAGCATCAGGATCAGCAGCGTCAGGTGGCATCGCGCAGGCTCGGTGGCGGCCCTCGCCGCCCTCTTCGCCCTCGGCGGGGCCGGCGCAGCGCACGCGAACGGCACCGTCTCCAACGGCTGCGGCACGTTCCACGTCAAGCAGGCCTTCGCGAAGTGGGCCGACACGAAGTCCTACACGCTCGCCCCGAACGGCGGCTTCGAGGAGGGCACGTCCGGTTGGGCGCTCGACGGCGCAGCGTCGATCGTCCCCGGCAACGAGCCGTTCGGCCTCAACGATCCGGCGGACTCCGCCTCGGCGACGGTCCCCGCAGGCAGCTCGATCACGAGCCCCGACATCTGCGTCGGCTTCCAGTCGCCGCAGTTCCGCCTCGTCGCCCGCAACCTCGGCGGGCCGCTCGCGACCCTGAAGGTCGAGGTCATCTACCTGGACCGGGGTGCCGCCGCTCCGCGTGTCGCCGGGGTGCTCACCGGCGGACCGCAGTGGAACGCCACCAACAAGATGACGATCGCGTCCGGCCAGCTCGGCCAGGGCCCGGTCAACCGGGCGCGGATCGCGATCCGCATCACGCCCCAGGGCGGCGACTGGCAGGTCGACGACCTGTTCGTCGACCCGCGCGCGTACCGCTAGGACCGACTGCTCCTTCCGCAGCGCTCCACCACGCAGGACAGCGGGCCCCGGTTTCGACCGGGGCCCGTCTGCGTTCGGCGCGCGGTCCGGCGGCGATAATCCAGCCGTGAGCGCGGCCATCGACGTCTTCTGGCACGACGACTGCCTGCGCCACGACACGGGCCGCGGGCTCTTCGAGGCCGGTCCCTCGGCGCTGCTCGACGTCCCGGAGCGCCACCCTGAAAACGCCGACCGGCTGCGCAACCTGCGCAGCGCACTCGAGCGCGGCCCGCTGCGCGACGCGCTGCGCTTCCGGGAGGGCCGGCACGCGCTGCGCGACGAGCTCGAGCGCTTCCACGACCCGGACTACGTCGCCGGCGTCGAGGCGCTGTCGCACACCGACTCCGTCGACCGCGTGATCGGGCCGACGTTCGCCTCGGCAGGCACGTGGGACGCGGCGCGCGCCGCGGTCGGGTGCGCCCTCGCCGCAGCCGACGCGGTCCTCGACGGCGAGACGCGGCTCGCGTACGCCCTGGTGCGGCCCCCAGGCCACCACGCCGCCCGCGCGGCCGTCGACGGGTACTGCTTTTTCAACAACGCCGCCCTCGCGGCGCAGCGCGCGCGCGACCGCGGCATCGAGCGCGTGGCGGTCGTCGACTGGGACGTCCACCACGGCAACGGCACGCAGAGCGGGTTCTACGACCGAGCCGACGTGCTCACGCTGAGCGTGCACATGGACCACCGCTCGTGGGGCCGCAACCACCCCGAGCAGGGCACGCCCGACGAGCTCGGAGCTGGCGCGGGACGCGGCGCGAACGTCAACGTCGCGCTCCCCTACGGATGCGGAGACCGCGCCTACGCCGCGGTCTTCGAGGAGGTCGTCGCACCCGTGCTGCGGCGCTTCGGGCCGGGCCTCATCGTGTGCGCGGCCGGCCAGGACGCGAGCCAGTTCGACCCCAACGGGCGCCAGTGCGTGACGCTGGCGGGGTTCCATGCGATCGGCGAGGCCGTTGCCGGCCTGGCCGAGGAGCTTTGCGACGGGCGCGTCGTCGCGACCCAGGAGGGCGGCTACGGGCCCACCTACAGCGCCCTGTGCCTCGTGGCGACGCTGGCAGGGCTGCTGCGCAGGCCGACCGGGCTCGAGGACCCGCTGGCCTACCTGCCCGACGGGGGCGCCGGCCACGGCGGCGCCGTCGCGGCCACGCTCGCGGCGCTCGCGTCCTGCGGTTCCTCGTAGGGGGCCGCCATGGCCGGGGCGACGATGCCGCCGACCCACTCCCCGCGCGCGTCGAGCGCCGGCGCGCTCGGGTCGCGGAGCCGCAGGGCCTGCTCGTGCAGCTCGACGACCTCGATCAGCGCCTCGGCCACGAGCGGGTCGAAGTGGGTCCCGGCGCACTCGCGCAGCTCGGCGACCGCCTCGTCGACCGAGCGCGCCGCCCGGTAGGGCCGGTCGGTGGTCATCGCGCTGTACGCGTCGCAGCAGCAGATGATCCGCGCCTCCAGCGGGATATGGTCGCCGGCGAGCCCGTCGGGATAGCCCTTGCCGTCGAAGCGCTCGTGGCAGGAGCGGACGATCGACCCCACCTGGCCGAGCACGCCGCCGACGCGCTTGAGCATCTCCTCGCCCTCGATCGTGTGGGTGTTGATGACCACGCGCTCCTCGGGCGTGAGCGGGCCCGGCTTGTTGATGATCTCCGACGGGATGCGGATCTTGCCGACGTCGTGCAGCAGCGCGGCGAACTCCGCGTTGCGCCGCGCCTGCGGATTCAGGCCGAGTCGATCCGACACCGCGAGCACGAGCTCGACGACCGCGCGGCTGTGGCTGCCCGTGTACTCGTCGTCGG
This sequence comes from Solirubrobacteraceae bacterium, assembly GCA_036745135.1. Lineage (GTDB taxonomy): Bacteria > Actinomycetota > Thermoleophilia > Solirubrobacterales > Solirubrobacteraceae > DAIOGP01. Next base: position 3,009 of record DAIOGP010000061.1, on the reverse strand, counting down.
CCTCGACGACGTCGCCGAGCAGCAGCGCGGTGCCGCGGTAGGCGCTGTTGAGCTCGAGCACGCTCTGGATGCGCTCCTCGCGCTCGCGCGCGAACAGCGCCAGCAACCCGGCGAGCGGCAGCACGAGCACGAACCCGTACGGGTTCTCGTCGCTGCCCGTCGCGGCGAGCAGCCCGACCGGCGCGAGCAGCACGTCGACGAGGTAGACCCAGCCGAGCAGGCGGACCTGCGCGCGCTCGCCCAGGTCGAGGTGGCCGCGCGCCATCGACGCCGCGGCATCGCAGCCCAGCTGCGCGGCGAACGCGGCGACGAACCACGGCCAGCTGCCCCAGTCCGGGGTCTGCGCGTTGCCGATGACGAGCACCGCGGCCGCGCCGAGCGCGTGCCAGGAGTCGCCAAACGCGAACGCGATCGTGCCCGGCCGCGCCCGGCCTGCGAGCACCTTCGCGAGGCGGATGAGCATGATCGCCGCCGCGACGAGCAGCGGCACGGCGGGCGTCGGCAGCAGCAGCAGCATCGGGACGAGCAGCAGCTGGGTCGGCGTCGTGAAGCCGAATCCGACGTGGAAGCGGATCCGCGCCATCACGAGATAGGCGCAGAGCGCCGCGACCGTCACGCCGAACGACGGCGTGCTCGTGGGTGCCGCGAACGAGAGCGCGATCGCCCCGGCGAGGAACGAGCCGCCGACGAGCGCCTCGGTGCGCCGCTCGTTCGCAGTCAGCGGCCGGTCCAAGCGCTCGCGGGCCTCAGCGACCTGATCGGCCTGCGCGTCGTGTGCGGCGGTCGTGGAGAGTTCGCTCGTCACGTGGCGTGGGTCGCACCGGAAATGGGAAGGGCCGGACGGCCGCAGGCGGCAGCCGACGCGCGTCCGCTCTCGATATCGACAGCGAGCGCGCGCCGCATGAGTCCTCGCGCGCCAAATCGCCCATCTGAGCCCCGTCGTGGGTGGCAGCCCCGGTGCGGACCGCGCCCGCGGCGCCGCGCCCTGGACGGATGTCCGACCCGAGCGCGCGCCGAGCGGGCTACGCGACGCCGACGAGCGTGGGCGCGGGGCGCGGTTCCGGACGCCCTGACGTGAGGTCAGGGTGCTCGACGAGCGCGAGCAGCGCCGCGACGACCGCCGGGTCGAAGTCCGTTCCCGCGCAGCGGCGCAGCTCGGCGACAGCGTCTGCCAGCGACATCGCCTTGCGGTACGAGCGATCGGTCGTCATCGCGCTGTAGGCGTCGCAGCAGGAGACGATGCGCGACTCGATCGGAATCGCCTCGCCGGCGAGGCCGTCGGGGTAGCCGCTCCCGTCGAAGCGCTCGTGCGAGCAGCGCACGACGAGCGCGACGTCGCGCAGCGCGCCGCCGACGCGCTCGAGCAGCTCCTGCCCGACGATCGTGTGGCGCTTCATGACGGCCCACTCGTCGTCGTCCAGCGGGCCGGGCTTGTTGATGATCTCGTTGGGCACGGCGATCTTGCCGATGTCGTGCAGCAGCGCGCCGAACTCGACGTTGCGCCGCTTCACGTCGTCGAGCCCGAGCGCGTCCGCGACGCCGAGCGCGAGCTCGACGACCCCGCGGCTGTGCTCCCCGGTGTAGGCGTCGTCGGCCTCGACGACCTCGCCGAGCAGCAGCGCCGTGCCCCGGTAGGCGCGGCTCAGCTCGAGCGCGTGGTCGATGCGCGCCCGGCGCTCGCGCGCGAAGACGGCGAGCAGCGCGAGCAGCGGCATCGCAAGCAGGAACGCGTACGGGACGGAGCGCGTCGCGATCGCCCCGACGAGCCCGAGCGGCGAGAGCAGCACGTCGACGACCTGGATCCAGCTCATGAGCTGCGAGGTCAGCCGGGGCGGGACGCCCAGCGCGAGCCAGTTGCGCACCATGAACGAACCGGTGTCGAAGGCGAACTGCGCGAGCAGCGCCGCGGCGTAGATCGGCCAGTGCTCGACCGCGGGGACCCCGGGCTGCGCGATCGCGAGCACGAGCGACGGGCCGACGGCGTACCACGAGTCGCCGAGCGCGAGCAGCGCCCGGTCGTGGTGGCTGCGGCGCGTGAGGTACTCCGGCAGGCGCGCCAGGATCAGCGCGCCGACGACGAGCAGCGGCGCGATGCCCGGCGACATCAACAGCAGCATCGACACGAACACGAGTTGCGACGGATCGGTGTAGCCGGTCCCGACGTGGAAGCGCACGCGCGACGCCAGCGCGTAGCAGAGGACGAGCGCGGCGCCGACGCCGAGCGGACCGCGCGGCCCCGGCGTGAGCAGCGCGAGCGGGATCGCGACGAGGAGGAAGGCCCCGCCGGCGAGCAGCTCGGCGCGGAGCTCGCGGGCGTCCATGCGCTCGACGTAGCGCGACGCGGTGTCGGCGAGCAGCCGCTCGACGGCGGGCGAGGATTCGGCCGGCCGCGTGTGAGCCGAGAAGAGCTTCACCTGCCGCGCTCCGCGCAGCACCGAGGTACCGGGAAACCGGTCATGCCTCGCGTATCGGCCATGACGCGGGCGCGCTTGACCTGGACGCACGTTCTATCGACGCCGCGTCGTCCATCCCGCACAATCACGTCGGCGGGGGCCTCCCCCACTCCACGCAAGCGCCATCCACGGAAGGAACCACGTGAGCCACCCGATCCGCAAGACCCGCAAGACGATCCTCGCCGCGCTGCTCGCGCTGGCCGCCCTCGCCGCCGTCCCCAGCGCAGCCGTCGCAGCTCCGCAGCCGGTCGTCTCGAGCACGCCCTGCGCCGACAAGCCGGCCTACCAGCCCTACGCGCAGTTCGGCGATAACGCGGACTACATCGTCGCCCCCGGCGGTCACTTCGAGGGCGCCAACGGCTGGGCGCGGAACAAGACCGCCAGCTTCATCGCCGCCAACGACCCGTTCTACCTCAACAGCTCGCTCGACCAGACGGCCCTGCGCCTGACCTCCGGCGCGAGCGCCGTCAGCCCCGCTGACTGTGCCGCCAGCTGGTACCCGACGCTCCGCTTCGTGGCCCGCAACCTCGGCGCGGCGGGCTCGGCCCTGAAGGTC
>DAIOGP010000060.1:0-7901 GCA_036745135.1 Solirubrobacteraceae bacterium | reverse complement strand
CGCGACGAACGCGTAGTGCCCCTCGAGCTCGTTGTACGCCGCGCGCACCGCCGCGGGGAGATCGCTCTCGTAGTGACTCGCGACGAGGTGCGCGACGACCTCGGCGTCGGTCTCGGAGGTGAACACGCAGCCCTTCTCCAGCAGCCGCTCCTTGAGCGCGACGAAGTTCTCGACGATCCCGTTGAGGACGATGTGGACGCGGTCCTCGGTGTCGTAGTGGGGGTGCGCGTTCTCGTTCGTGACGCGGCCGTGCGTCGCCCAGCGCGTGTGGCCGATCCCGGTCGTCGCGGCGCGCGTCGCCGTGGCGGTCGCGCCGCCGCGATCGCGATGCTCGCCCACCGCGGCGCGCAGATGCTCGAGATTGCCCACCGCGCGCACGGAGTCGATCTCGCCGTCGTCGGAGAGCAGCGAGATCCCAGCGCTGTCATATCCGCGGTATTCGAGCTTCTGCAGTCCGGCGAGCAGCAGCTCCTCTGCCGGTCGCGGGCCCACGTAGCCGACGATTCCGCACATGCGCTGTACCTCCTTGAACGCGCACGGAGCCGCGTGACGCGACTCCGGTCGCCCGTTTCTCGGGCCGCCATACGGTAGCGCGCGGACCTGCTGCGGCACAGCCGCGCGCCGCCGTTGCTAGGTCAGTTGCGCCTCGACGACCGCGACGAGCCGTCCGCAGACCGCCTCCGCCTCGGCGTCGCTCGGAGCCTCGACCATCACGCGCACGAGCGGCTCGGTGCCGCTCGGGCGCACGAGCACGCGGCCGCGGCCCTCGAGCGCGGCCCCTTCGGCCGCGATCGCGTCCTGCACGCCGCTCGCGGAGCGGAACGCCTCGCGGTCGCGCACGCGGACGTTGACGAGCCGCTGCGGGAGCTTGGCCATCGCGTGACGCTCGGCCAGATCGCCGCCCGCCAGCGCCTCGAGCGTCAGGAGCGCCGCGGCGATGCCGTCGCCGCTCGGGGTGAAACCGGTGTCGATGATGTGACCGGACTGCTCGCCGCCCAGCGCCCAGCCGCGCTCGAGCAGCGCCTCGAGGACGTTGCGATCGCCCACGGGCGTCGTCACGACCTCGATGCCGGCGTCCGCCATCGCGGCGTGGAAGCCGTAGTTGGTCATCACCGTGACGGCGACCCCGCCACCCGGGAGGCGGTCGTGGGCGCGCAGGTGCAGCGCGGCCAGCGCGATCAGCTCGTCGCCGTCGACCACGGCGCCGGCCCGATCGACGGCGAGCACGCGGTCGCCGTCGCCGTCGAGCGCGAAGCCGACGTCGTGGCCGCCCGCGACGACGAGCTCCGCCGCGCGCTCGACGTGGGTCGAGCCGCAGTCCGCGTTGATGTTGCGGCCGTCGGGCTCGACGGCGACCGCCGTGACCGTTGCTCCCAGCCGCCGGAAGATCTCCGGCGCGGCCTCGTACGTCGCCCCGTTGGCGCAGTCGAGCAGCACGTCGACGCCGCTCAGGTCGAGCGTGGCGAAGCGCGTGTGCAGCTCGCGCAGGTAGTCCTCGAGCGTGGCGTGCAGCGCCCGCACGCGGCCGATCGGGCCCGGGCCGGTGGGCGGCCGCTCGAGCGCGGCCTCGATCTCGAGCTCCAGCTCGTCGCGCAGCTTGAGCCCGTCCGCGCCGAAGAGCTTGATCCCGTTGTCGGCGTACGGGTTGTGCGAGGCCGAGAGGACCACGGCGAGGTCGAAGCCGTAGCGCCGCACGAGCAGCGGCGCGGCCGGCGTCGGCAGGATGCCGGCCAGCAGCGCGTCGCCGCCGGCGGCCGCGACGCCGGCGGCGAACGCCGACTCGAGCATCGGCCCGGACTCGCGCGTGTCGCGCAGGACGACGACCTGGGGACGCTCCGCGCCGGCGAGGCTCGTCGCCGCGCGGCCGATCGCGAGCGCGAGCTCGGCGGTGATCTTCTCGCCCGCGACACCGCGGACGCCATCGGTCCCGAACAGCCTGCCCGCCATGCGAACCGCCGCGGCTAGCGCTTCGAGAACTGCGGGCGCTTGCGGGCCTTCTTGAGGCCGGCCTTCTTGCGCTCCTTGACGCGCGCGTCGCGCGTCAGGAAGCCGCGCCGCTTGAGCTCGATGCGCAGCGTGGGGTCGGCCTCGAGCAGCGCGCGCGAGATGCCGTGCCGCAGCGCGCCGGCTTGCGAGGAGACACCGCCGCCGTGGATCGCCGCGACGACGTCCATGCGGGCCTCGTAGCCGACGGTCTCGAGCGGCTGGCGAATCGTGCGCTGGAGCGTGTCGCGCGGGAAGTAGGCGTTTAGCTCCTTGCCGTTGATCACGTAGCTCCCGGTCCCCGGCTTGATGATCACGCGGGCAACGGAGGTCTTGCGCTTGCCCGTCGCGTGGTAGCGCGCGCCGGCGGCGAGGTCGATCGTTGCCTGGGGCATGGGCGCGGCGAGCGGCTCGCCCTCGCCATCGGCGGTCGGACCGTCCGCGGCCGGAGCCTCGCCCTCCTCGCCCTCGACGGACGACGCGAGCGCGTCACCTCCCTCGGGCACGATGTCGACCTCGAGGTGGGCGCCGGGGATCTCGGGCTTGGCGCGCGGCGCGGCCTCCGCCTCCTCGACGGGCTTCTCGTTGACGGGCTTGTCGGCCGCCGGCTCCTCGGCGACGGGCTCGGCTGCGGGCTCCTCGGCTGCGGGCTCCTCGGCGACGGGCTCGGCCGTGGGCTCCTCGGCGACGGGCTCGGCCGTGGGCTCGTCGGCGACGGGCTCGGCCGTGGACTCCTCGGCCGGCGGCGCGACGACCTCGTCGGGCGCGTCGCCCGGGCCCTGCGCGGTCGGCTCCTGCGGCTGATCCTCGGTCGACATCAGGTCGATAGCTCCATCGGTTGCGGTTTCTGCGCGACGTGCGGGTGCTCCGGGCCGGCGTAGACCTTGAGCTTCGTCAGCTGCTTCCGGGCGAGGCGGTTGCGCGGCATCATCCCCTTGACGGCGAGGCGGATGACCTCCTCCGGGCGGCGGGCGAGCATCTCCTCGAGCGTGCGGCTCTTGAGGCCGCCCGGATACCCCGAATGGCGGTAGTAGCGCTTCTCGGCGCGCTTGTTGCCGGTCACCGAGATCTTGGCGGCGTTGATCACGACGACGAAGTCGCCGGTGTCGATGTGGGGCGTGTACTCGGGCTTGCGCTTGCCCCGCAGCACGTCCGCGATCTGCGTCGCCAGCCGGCCGAGGGTCAACCCGGTGGCGTCGACGACGAGCCAGTTGCGCTCGCGGTCAGAAGGCTTGGCGACGTAGGTCCGCATGGGCATGAAAACGCCACGCGGGTCCCGCGCGGCAGCCGCCCATGATAGGGAAATCGGCCCCGGCGTGGAAAGCCACGGAAACGCACGTCGTGGAGGTGTCCACCCGCATGCCGTCGAGGACCCGCTCTATACTGCCGCGCCAGTCTTGAAAGCCAGCCGAATCCGCGTGGCTCGCCCGTCGTTGGGGCCGCGTGGAACGGGGGAACCGCTCGAGCGCCGTCACGGCGCTCTCGGGGCGAATCGGGGCGCAAGCCGCCCGTAGCGCCGCTCTTTCGGCGCGAGCCCGTCAGCTAACTCCGTAGGCCGCAGAAAGAGGAGGCTCATGACGACGAGTCGGACAGCCCTTGCGCGCCGCCGTGCGCGCAACGCGATCGCATACGGAACGACCACGGCCTTCGGCACGCTCGCCCTGGCGGCATCCGCCGGGGCGGCCGACCCGACGGGCGGCGCCTCGGCATCGCCGCCGCCGAGCATCGCGTCCGTCCAGTGCCGACTCGGCTGCGCCGGAATCGCGGCGGCGCAGGCCGGCAGCACGATCGAGCTGCGGGGCGCGAACCTCGCCGGCGTCGTGCGCGTGACGTTCGTCGGGCGCCGCGGCCGCGCTGACGATCGCGCCACCGAGCCGCTGTCCGCGGCGGCGGGGACCGTCACGGTCCGCGTTCCGGCGGGCGCCCGCAGCGGCCCGCTGCGCGTGCTGACCTCCGACGCCCAGCGCTCGCCGCGCAGCGCGGCCGTCCTGACGCTGTCCCGCACTGGGGCGCGCACGCAGGCGCCGCTGCGGGCCGGGAACGGCGCGCCGGTCGACGCCCGGGTGGTCGATCGCCGGATCTTCTTCGACGGGACCAAGCACGCGCGACTCGACTACGTGCTCGGCGGGCACCGAGCGACCGACATCGCCATCGACCTCGTGCGCGCGCAGGACGGCAGCACCGTGGCCCACTGGGACGAGCCGCAGGTCGCGCCCGGCGCGGTCCGCACGATCGAGTGGGACGGGCTCGCGAACGGAGTCGCGCAACCGGAAGGCCGCTACTCGTTCCGGATCACCGCGGGCGGCGCGCCACTCGCCCGCCGCGCGCAGGCGCCGGGCGGCGCCGGCGCCCCGGCGACCCCGATCGACGCGAACGACCCGACCAGCTTCGTGTACCTCGGTCACATCTTCCCGATCCGCGGCCCCCATACCTACGGTGACGGCGGCGGGCGCTTCGGCGCCGGGCGCGCCGGGCACTCCCACCAGGGCCAGGACGTGTTCGCCTCCTGCGGCACGCCGCTGGCCGCGGCCCGCGGTGGGCGCGTGAAGGCGCGCGCGTTCCAGGGCAACGCCGGCAACTACATCGTGATCGACGGCGCGCAGACGGGCGACGACTACGCCTACATGCACCTGCGCGACCCGGCGCTCGCGAAGGTCGGCCAGCGCGTCCACACGGGCGAGCTGATCGGTTTCGTCGGCGACACCGGCGACGCGGTCGGCTGCCACCTGCACTTCGAGCTGTGGTCCGCGCCCGGCTGGTACAGCGGCGGCTCGCCACGCGACCCGCTGGCCGAGCTGCAGGGCTGGGACAAGACGAGCTGAGCCCAGCCGACGCGGCGGCTCAGGCGACGCCGAGCGCCTCGCGCCGCGCCCGCGGCAGGGCGGCGACGACCAGGTCGTAGGCATCCTCGATCATCGCGACGACCACCGGCTCGGGCACCGAGCCGTCGAGCGTCACCGTGTTCCAGTGGCGCTTGTTCATGTGGTAGCCGGGCCTGACCGCGGGCCACGCGGCCCGGTGCAGCTCGGCCAGCTCCGGCTCGCACTTCAGCGTGAGCTCGAGCGGCTCGGCGCGCAGCCGACTGAGCGCGAACAGCTTGCCGGCCACCCGGAAGACGGAGACCTCCTCGCCGAACGGGAAGTCCTCGCTCGCGCCGGGGAGCGACAGGCAGGCGCGGCGGAGCTTCGCGGCGGTCACCGCGTGTGGACCGGGGCCGGTCGGGGCACCGTCACGGCGCCGCCCGGGCGCGATCGCGCAGCTCGGCAGGAGCGAGCGCGCGTCCGTCCGGTGTGAACGGGTGCTTGAAGTCGAACGCCTCGGGCGTCGGCCCCCGCTCGTCGAGCAGCTCGAGCCGCGCGCGAGCATCCGCGACCGTCGGGATCGTGCCCTCGGGCACCCACCACAGCGCGAAGTACGTCGACGCCAGCGGCTCGAACCACTCGCGGCGGCGGCGCATCACCTCGAGGTGCCCGCCCCCGTAGGCGAATCGCCACAGCGCCTCGAGCGACGTCCACACCGACAGGTTCACGATCACGTGCTCGTCGTCGAACGCGCGGATGCCGGTCGCATCCCCGCCCTCCTCCTGCAGCCGCCAGACGAAGCCGGGCGCGCCGTCCGCCAACGCGTTGACCGGCTCGAGCGCGCTCACGAACGCGCTCAGTCGCGGCGAGTCCAGCGGCTCCCGCAACCGCGCCACGTTCACCTGGGCGAGCTGGTGTTCGTCCACGACCGTCGCACCGTACCCGCCCACATGTGCATCCGGCAGCCGTAGCAAGCCGCAAGCGCCGTCCGGCCCGAAGTCGCGCAGCCACGCCGCGGCGATCAGCTTCCCCGACAGGGCCGCCCACTGCGACCCGCTGTAGCCACGACCGATCGGCGCGTCGCGCGGAGGCGCGGCGCCCCCCTCCCGCGGCGGTCAGCAGGCGGCGCACGATCCACCCGACGTTTGACGACGCTACGCTGGACGCGATGAGCCCTCACCGCTCCGCGACCCCCGCAAGCGCACGAAGCTGCGCTGCGCAAGCCGTCAACGACACCCCCGCCGGGCCCCGCGGCATCGCGCTGTGACGGCCGTCGCGGCGGCAGGGACCGACCGCGTGCGGGCGAACGAGCCGGCGATCAGCGTGACCGGGCTCGTGAAGTCCTTCGGCGACGTGCGCGCCCTCGACGGCGTGGACCTCGACGTGGCGCCGGGCTCCGTGCTCGGCCTGCTCGGGCCCAACGGAGCGGGCAAGACGACCATGGTGAGGGCGCTCACGACGCTGCTCAAGCCCGACGCGGGCACGATCCGCGTGGCGGGACTGGACGCCGTCCACGACGCGGCCCGACTGCGCGAGCGGATCGGCCTCGCCGGCCAGTACGCGGCGGTCGACGAGAACCTCACGGGCCTCGAGAACCTCGTGATGGTCGGACGGCTCTACGGAGCGCGCCGCGCGAAGGCCAAGCAGCGCGGCCAGGAGCTGCTCGCGCGCTTCGACCTCGTCGACGCCGCCGGCCGGACGGCGAAGACGTACTCCGGCGGCATGCGGCGGCGCTTGGACCTCGCCGCGGCGCTGGTCGCCGGCCCACCTGTGCTGTTCCTCGACGAGCCCACGACCGGCCTCGACCCGCGCAGCCGGCTGGACCTCTGGGCGATGATCGAAGAGCTGGTGGCCGACGGCACCACCGTGCTGCTGACGACCCAGCACCTCGACGAGGCCGATCGCCTGGCCGACGCGATCGCCGTGATCGACCACGGCCGCGTCATCGCGCACGGCACCCCGGACGAGCTCAAGGACCGCGTGGGCGGCGAGCGGCTCGAGGTCCGCCTGGCCGACGCGGCCGAGGCGCCCGCGGCGGTGGCGGCGCTCGCCGCGATGGCCGATGGCCCGCCGATCACCGACGAGGACGCCGTGAAGCTCGTCGTCCGCAGGCGCAGCGGCGCGATCGTGGAAGCGGTGCGGCGGCTCGACGAAGCCGGCGTCGGCGTCGACGACCTCGGGCTGCGGCGGCCCACGCTCGACGACGTGTTCCTGACGCTCACCGGCCACGCGACCGAGGCGGGCGACGAAGCGAAGCGGGCGGCATGAGGCGCCTCGTGACCGACACCCTGATCGTGGCCGAGCGCAACCTGGTGCGCCTCCCCCGCGCGCCCGACCTGCTGCTCGCCTTCACGGTGCAGCCGGTCATGTTCGTGCTGCTGTTCGTCTACGTCTTCGGCGGCGCGATCAACACGCCGGGCTACGACTACGCGGACTTCCTCCTCCCCGGCATCATCGTGCAGAACGTGGCGTTCGGCGGGTTCGTGACCGCGCTGGGCCTGTCGGAGGACCTCAACAAGGGGCTCATCGACCGCTTCCGCTCGCTGCCCATGGCGCGGGCGGCCGTCCTGGCCGGCAGGACGCTCGCCGACGTCGTCACCAACGCGCTGTCGATCGGGGTGCTGATCGTCACGGGGCTGATCATCGGCTTCTCGTTCGACGCCAGCGCGCTCGAGATCGTTGGCGGGCTCGGGATCCTGCTCCTGTTCGGCTACGCGTTCTCCTGGGTGTTCGCGCTGCTCGGGCTGCTCGTCTCCTCGCCCGAGGCGGCGAACTCGGTCGGCTTCATCGCCGTGTTCCCGTTGACGTTCATCTCCTCGGCGTTCGTGCCGGTCAAGTCGATGCCGGCGGCGCTGCAGGCGTTCGCCGAGGTCAATCCGTTCACCGTGACGGTCGACGCGATGCGGGCGCTCTGGATCGGGGCGCCGGCGGGCAACAACATCTGGGGCTCGATCGTCTGGTCGCTCGCGATCATCGCGGTCTTCGCGCCGCTGGCCGTCGCGCGCTATCGCCAGACGGCGCGGCGCTGAGGCGGGCCCCACCCGGCGCTATCGTGGCGGAGGTGCGCGACGCCTCGCTCTCGCTGATCGAGTTCCCCGCCGACGATCCCGAGCGCGC
>DAIOGP010000059.1:0-8063 GCA_036745135.1 Solirubrobacteraceae bacterium | reverse complement strand
GACGAGGCCGTGGTCGTCGAGCGCCGTCGGCCGCAGCTGCCGCGCCAGCGCGAGCAGCTCGTCCATCGCCTGGTTCGCGAGCTGCTTGGTCTCGATCAGCTCGGGACGCAGCTCGGGCGGGGCGTGGTGCGAGGTGGCCTCGATGCGCAACAGGATCCCCGTGAGGGCCTGGTTGACCTCGTCGTGGAGGTCCTGGGCGACGCGACGCCGCTCGTCCTCCTGGGCGCGCAGCACGGCGCGCGCCGAGGACCTGCGGTCGGCCTCGATGCGATCGAGCATGCGGTTGAACGTCCGGTTGAGGCGCACGACCTCCTCGGTGTCGTTGAGCTCGGCGTGCGCGCGCCGCGCGCCGGAGGCGAGGTCGACCTGCTCCATCGTCTCGATCAGGCGCTCCAGCGGCTCGAACTCGCGACGCAGGAGCCACGAGTTGATCGGCAGTGTGATCGCGACGGCGAGGACGAGCACGAGGAACTCCCAGTGGGCGCCCCCGCGGCCCCCCTCCACGCGCGCGCCAGAGACGAGCGCGGCGACCAGCACTGACCCGAGCACGAGCAGGACGTTGATCCCGAGGATCTGGGTGAGGAGCGAGGACTTCTTCATGGCGCGCGGGGCGAATGGGGTTCACGCCCCATATCGGCATGCGCGGCAGAGGCCGATACCCCAGTCAAGCGAGCCACCCGTCCTCCCGGCAACGACGGCCGGACTCGCCGGATCACTCCTTGATCGTTGGGCTCAGACTCCGGGGCGCCTCCCATGTGGGGGGCGCCCCGTTTCGTTCCCCGGAGCCGCTCGTGTCGCGCGCTATATTTTGTATAGTGCCGCCGTCGAGCAGACCGAGGAAGGAGCAGGTCGACACGCGATGAGCCCCACCGGCGCAGAGGTTCTCCGCTTCATCAAGAGCCAGATCGACGAGGTCGATCCGGCCGAGGTCCACCGTGCCGTCGAAGCCGGCGATGCCGTGCTGATCGACGTGCGCGAGACGCACGAGTTCGAGGCCGGCCACCTGCCGGGCGCCAAGCACGTCGCGCGCGGCCATCTCGAGCAGCAGATCGAGGGCGCCGCCGCCGACCGCAACCAGCGCCTGATCCTGTACTGCGCGGCCGGCAACCGCTCGGCGCTCGCGGCGCACACCCTCAAGGACCTGCTCGGCTACCAGCACGTCGAATCGATGATCGGCGGGATCACGCTGTGGAAGGACCGCGGCTACGACGTCGTCGTCCCCAAGTCGCTCACGAAGGAGCAGCGTGAGCGCTACTCGCGCCACCTGCTGATCCCCGAGATTGGGCTCGAGGGGCAGCAGCGGATGCTCGAGGCGAAGGTCCTGCTGCTCGGGGCCGGCGGACTGGGCTCGCCGACGGCGCTCTACCTCGCCGCCGCGGGCATCGGGACGATCGGCGTCGTCGACGACGACGTGGTCGACCTGTCGAACCTCCAGCGCCAGGTGATCCACACGACCGATCGCATCGGCGTGCCGAAGGTCGACTCCGCCGAGGAGTCGATGCGCGCGCTCAACCCCGACGTCCAGGTGGTCAAGTACCGCACGCGCCTGGACGCGACCAACGTCATGGAGATCCTCGACGGCTACGACGTCGTCGTGGACGGCGTCGACAACTTCCCGACGCGCTACCTCCTCAACGACGCGACCGTGCGGCTCGGGATCCCCGTCGTGTCCGCGGCGATCCTCGGCTTCGACGGTCAGCTGTCGGTGTTCAAGCCCTTCGACGGCCCGTGCTACCGCTGCCTCTTCCGCGAGCCCCCGCCCGCGGAGCTCGCGCCCTCGTGCGGAGCGAACGGCGTGCTCGGCGTGCTCCCCGGCACCATGGGCCTGCTGCAGGCGACCGAGGTGATCAAGCTGATCACCGGCGCGGGCGAGCCGCTGATCGGACGGCTGCTGCTCTACGACGCGCTCGGGACGACGTTCACGACCGTCAAGGTCAAGCGCGATCCGGAGTGCCCGATCTGCTCGCGGGACCCGGCGACGATCGAGGACTCCGAGCTCGGCGTGTTCCCGGATTACGAGGCGTTCTGCGCCGCCGCCGGGTAGGGTTGCGCGCCGAGATGGCTACGGTCCGCATCCCACCCGTTCTGCGCACGTCCGTCGGCGGCGAGAAGGAGCTCAACGCCGACGGCGCCTCCGTCGGCGAGGTGCTCCGGGCCCTCGCCGCCGCGCATCCGGCGACGCAGTCGCAGCTGTTCTCCACCGACGGCGAGCTCAACCGCTACGTCAACGTCTATCTGAACGACGAGGACGTCCGCGTCCTCAGCGGCCTCGATACGCCGGTCGGCGACGCGGACACGCTGGTGATCTTGCCGGCGATGGCCGGCGGCGCGCCTCGAGGACGCGCGCACCGCCGCCGATAACGCCGTTTGGCGGGATTTCCCCGGCGCTACACTTCGTGAAGTCATGGACTGGCCGGAGCTCCAGAACAAACCATGCGGCGGCCGGTACGGCGACGTTGTCCAGTCGATCGGCAACACGCCGCTGGTCGAGCTCAAGCGCTTCTCCCCGAAGCCCGGCGTGCGCATCTGGGCGAAGCTCGAGTCGCGCAACCCGACCGGCTCGGTCAAGGACCGCGTCGCGCGCGCGCTGATCGAGGACGCCGAGGAGCGGGGCCTGATCGCCCCGGGGCAGACGATCCTCGAGCCGACGTCGGGCAACACCGGGATCGCGCTCGCGATGATCTGCCGACGCAAGGGCTACCGGCTGAAGGTCGTGATGCCCGAGAACGTCACGCCGGAGCGCACGCAGCTGCTCGAGATGTACGGCGCCGAGATCGTCTACAGCGAGGGCTCCAAGGGCTCCAACGGGGCCGTCGAGCTCGCGCTCGACATGGCCGAGCGCGACGCCTCGTACTACGTGCCCTACCAGTACGGGAACCCCGCGAACCCGCTCGCGCACTACAACGGCACCGCGCCGGAGCTGCTCGAGGAGCTCGACGACATCGCCGCGTTCGTGGCCGGTCTCGGCACGGGCGGGACGCTGATGGGCGTCGGGCGGCGGCTCAAGGAGGAGTTCCCGGACATCAAGATCGTGGCCGCGGAGCCGATGCAGGGCGAGCCCGTGCAGGGCCTGCGCTCGCTCGACGACGGCTTCATCCCGCCGATCATCGACCTGGCGCTGCTCGACCGGAAGATCTTCGTCACGAACCGCGACGCGATCGTCTGGACGCGCCGCCTGCTCGACGAGGAGGGCATCTTCGCGGGCGTGTCCTCGGGCGCGATCCTCTCGATCGCGGTGCGGATCGCCGGCGAGCTCGACGAGGGCAACGTCGTCTTCATCGTCTGCGACGACGGCTGGAAGTACCTGTCGTCGGGCATCTACACCAAGCCGGTCGACGAGATCGAGCGGCTCGACGCGACCGTCTGGTGGTAGCGGTCGGCCGCGGCCGGCGCTAGCCTCCGAGCAGCCATGGGAATCGGGAACATCGGCGCCGGCGAGCTCTTGATCGTGCTCGTCATCGCACTGCTCGTCCTCGGACCGAAGCGGTTGCCCGACGCCGCGCGCTCGGTCGGACGCGGCATGCGCGAGTTCAAGGACTCCCTGACGCTCGACCGCGGCCCGGCCGACGACGAGCCCTAGACGGGGTCGCGGCGTGCGCATCGGCCGTGCCCTGCTCGACGAGCTGATCGACCACGCTCGCGCCGAGGCGCCGAACGAGTGCTGCGGGATGATCGCCTCGCTGGACGGCGTGGCGATGCGCGTCCACCGCGCCGTCAACGCCGCGGCGAGCCCGCTGCGCTACGAGCTGAACGGGGCGGACCAGTACCGCATCCAGATGGCGATCGAGGACGCGGGCCACGAGCTCGGGGCGATCTACCACTCGCACACGCGCAGCGCTCCCTATCCCTCCCAGACCGACATCAACCTCGCCTTCTATCCCGACGCGCTCTACGTCATCGTCGGGATCGCAGAGTCGGCGCCCGACGTCCGCGCCTGGGCGATCCGCGACGGTCAGGTGACCGAGCACGCGCTCGAGGTCGTCGAGTCCCCGTGAGCGCCGACCCGCTCGTCTGCCCGAGCTGCGGGGCCAGCCACTCGCCGGTCGAGCGCTTCTGCCGCCGCTGCGGCACCCCGCTCGTGCTGCCCGGGTGGGGGGACGAGGCGCAGCCGCTGTCGGAGGCCCAGCAACGCGCGCGCAAGATCAAGCCGCAGTACACGGAGGGCGGGCTCGTCCGCGTCGCCGGAGCGCGCCACCAGGCCGAGGCGGAGATGATCCAGGGGCTGCTGCTCGAGGAGGGCGTGCCGAGCATGTTGCGCCGGTCGCCGGGGTTCGACGTGCCGGACTTCCTCGCCGCGGGGCGCAGGGACGTGCTCGTGCCGGCCTCGGGCGCCGAGGCGGCCCGCGAGATCCTGCTGCAGGCCGACGCGCTCGAGGAGCCGGCGCGACCGGTCGCGCCGGCCCCGCTGCTCGCCGGGCTGCTGGCCGCGCTCGCGGTCGTCGCGGGGGCGGCGTGGCTCGTGACGCGGCTCTGAGCGGGCACGTCGGTCCGCCGGGCCGAGCCCGCCGCGCGTGACCTCCTGGGCGAGGACCGGCAGCTAGGCGAAGGCCGGCACGCGATCGCCGGCGGCGATCGCGGCGATCTCCTCGACGGCGCGCTCGAACTCCTCGTCGGCGAGCACGGGCGTGCCCTCGAAGGGGAGGTCGCGCTGCAGCTCGAGCCACGAGCGGCAGCCGCCGTACTCGTCCCGGACCTTGACGGTCACGGGGCGGGGGATCCGGTAGGTGCGCAGCACGAGGACGTGCAGCGGGTGGCGCCGCTTCCAGGCGAGGCGCTTCTCGGCGTAGTCGCGCGTCCAGACGTAGAACGGCGCGAGCGCGTCGACGCAGCGGGAATCGGTGACCGTGTACTGCGCGGCGACCTCGGCCCACGCGCGGATCCGCACGCGCTCGGGCTGCGCGACGCCGCCCTCAGTCATCAGGGACCGCACGGACGGCTCGCCCTCGGCCCAGACGCCCTCCTCGAGCGCGCGCCGCAGCTCGGGCCGATGGGACTCGCGCACGAGGTCGACGCGCTGGTGGTCGAACGTCGGGTAGAGGAAGAAGCGCTCCTGCTCGAGCTCGAAGTGCTTGTGCTCCTCGTCGATCCCGCCCTTGCGCAGGGTGACGAGCTGCTCGCCCTCGGCGAGGGCGCGCACGGTTACAGCCCATTCCTTGAAAGCAAGTGGCATAGCGAGGGGGAATCCGGTCCTGCTCGTGCTCGCGCGAACGTCAGGGACACCGGCGCGAGCCGGGCGGCATCCTATGCTGGATGCGCCAGATTCGCAACAGCTTCTTTTCGGAATGTGCGCATTCTCACTTCCACGGCAGGGATCGGCTCGGCCCGTCGAAGTGCTACAGGCGGGTGCCGGCGAAGCCCTCGAGCACTTCGATGATGGCCGCGAAATCGGCGTCCCCGAGCCCGCGTCCGACGGCCGCCGTGTAGATCTCGCGCGTGACGCCGGCGTACGTGAACGGCACGCCCGCGGCCTGGGTCTCCTCGAGGCACAGGCGCACGTCCTTGAGCATGTGCTCGACCTTGAAGAGCGTCGTGTAGTCGTGGCGGCGCATCGGTCCCGCCTTGAGCTCGAGCATCGTCGAGGCGGCCGCGCCCGAGCCGAGCACCTGTACGAGCGCGTCGAGGTCGACGCCCGTGCGGCTGCCCGCGAGCAGCGCCTCGCCGACGACCGCGGCGTTCGTGGCCGCGACCGCGTTGCTGATCAGCTTGACCATCTCGCCCTGGCCGAGCGGTCCGACGTGGACGATCAGCTCGCCCATGGCCTCGAGCAGCGGCCGCGCGCGCTCGACGTCGGCCGGCTCGCCGCCGACCATGATCGTGAGCGTGCCGGCCTCGGCCTTGGGCGACGAGCCGGTGACCGGGGCGTCGACGAACGCGACGTCGCGCGCGCCGAGCGCCGCGCCGATGCGGCGGGTGTCGCCCGGGGCGATCGTCGACATGTCGATGCAGAGGGTCCCGGGGCGCGCGCCGTGGACGGCGCCGTCGGCGCCGAGCAGGACCTGCTCGACCTGGGCGCCGTCGACGACGATCGTCACGATGACGTCGCTCGTGGCGGCGAGCGCGGCCGGTGTCTCCGCGACGCGGGCGCCGTGCTCGTGCGCCCAGGCGTCGGCGGTCGCCCGCGTGCGGTTCCAGACCGCGAGCTCGAAGCCCGCGCGGCGCAGGTTCGCGGCCATGCGCGAGCCCATGATCCCGAGGCCGATGAAGCCGACCCGCTCCCTGTCGCTATCGGCCACTGCCGCCACCTCCCGGCGTCTCGATCCGCAGGCGATCTCCGGGTCGCAGCGTACCGGCCGCCTTCGGCGGGAGCGGCTGGCCACCCAGCAGATTGCGGCCCGGCGCGCCGGGGCCGCCGCCGTCGGCTCCCGGCGGGGCGTGCCGGCGCCGCTCCGTGAGCAGCGAGTACTCCATGACCTCGAGCGCCTCGAGCTCGCGGATGACGCCGTCGCCGCCCCGCCAGCGGCCGTCGCCGCCCGAGCCGCGGCGCAGGGCGTACTCGACGACGCGCAGCGGGAACTCGAGCTCGAGCGCCTCGATCGGCGTGTTGAGCGTGTTGCTCATGGCCACGTGCACGCCGCTCGGCCCATCCGCGTCGGGGCATGCGCCCTGCCCGCCGCCGAGCGTTTCGTAGTACGTGAAGCGCTCGTTCCCGAGCGTGAGGTTGTTCATCGTCCCCTGCCCGAGCGCCCGGCCGAACGCGCGCAGCACGAGGTCGGCGACGCGCGACGACGTCTCGACGTTCCCGGCGACGACCGCGGCCGGCGGGCGCGCGTTGAGCAGCGAGCCGGCGGGCGCGAGGACGGTCACCGGTCGGTAGGCGCCGGCGCTCGGCGGGATGTCGGGGTCCGTGAGCACGCGGACGGCGAAGTAGGCTGCCGAGCGCGTGACCGCGAGCGGGCAGTTGAGGTTGCCCGCGTGCTGGTCCGCGCTGCCGGTGAAGTCCAACGTCAGCTCGTCGCCGGCGACCGTGGCGGTGAGCGCCAGCTCGATGTCGCCCTCCGCCGCCTCGAGCACGTCGCGCGCGGCGCGCGTCCCGTCGGGCAGCGCGCGGATGCAGGCGCGCGTGCGGCGCTCCGCGTAGTCCAGGACGGCGTTCATGGCCTCGGCGAGCCGCGCGGCGCCGACGCGGCCGGCGAGCTCGCGCAGGCGCGCGTCGCCGACGCGGTTGGCCGCGAGCTGGGCGCGCAGGTCGGCCTCGCGCTGACGCGGGTTGCGCATCAGGCTCGCGAGCCGCGTGAGCGCGGCCGCGTCGAGCGGCTGCGGCTCGATCACGATGCCCTCCTCGCTCAGGGTGCGACTGCCCGCGGGCATCGACCCGGGCGTCATGCCGCCGACGTCCGCGTGGTGCGCGCGGTTGGCGGCGAAGCCGAGCAGCCCGCCGTCGTCCACGAAGACGGGCGTGACGACCGTGATGTCCGGCAGGTGCGTCCCGCCGGCGTAAGGGTCGTTGAGGACCCACGAGCGTCCCGGCGCGTGCTCGCGATCGAGCACCGCGGCGACTGCCGCCGGCATCGAGCCGAGGTGCACGGGGATGTGCTCGGCCTGCATCACCATCTCGCCGCGGGCGTCGAACAGGCCGGTCGACGCATCGCGGCGCTCCTTGATGTTGGCCGAGTGGGCCGCGCGCACGAGCGCCGCGCCCATCTCCTCGCAGATCGCGCGCAACCCGCCGGCGATCACCTGCAGCGTGATCGGATCCAGCGTGGTCACGGGCGGCGCTCGAGGACGATCGTGCCGCCGCGGTCGACGGCGCCGTGCCACCCGGGCGGGACGACGAGCGTGGCCTCGGGGAGCTCGCAGATCAGCGGCCCCGCGAGCCGCTCGCCGGGTCGCGGCTCGCCGTGCAGCACGTCGGTCGCGACCACCTCGCCGGCGAACGTCGCGGGCCGGCGCGCGCGTCCCGGCGGCGCGCCGGCGGCCGGGGCGTCGAGCACCAGCGCCGGCCCGGGCAGCGCCGCCGTGACCTGGACGGTGACCAGCTCGACCTCGCCGGACGGGTCCGCGTAGCCGTATCGCTCGCGGTGCGCCTCGACGAACGCGGCCTCGAGCGCGGCCGGGTCGGGTCG
>DAIOGP010000058.1:0-8095 GCA_036745135.1 Solirubrobacteraceae bacterium | reverse complement strand
CGAGGCCCAGCCGCCGAGCATCACGCCGTAGAACGCGATCGCGCCGAACGCGAACACGTACAGCGGGCCGATCGAGACGTCGATGCCGTAGAGGCCGACCGGCGTGCCGAACAGCTCGCGCCGGTTGCCGAACGGGATCAACGCGAGCGAGGCGACCGCGGTCAGGACGGAGACCACCGGCGCGAGCGCGAACAGCCAGCCGACCGAGGTCACCGGCCGCGACTGCTCCTTGCCGAGCAGCTTGCCGATGTCGGCGAGCGGCTGCAGGAGGCCGAACGGGCCGACGCGGTTGGGGCCGTAGCGGGCCTGGAAGCGCCCGAGCAGCTTGCGCTCGCCGAGCAGCACGAGCGGCACGATCTGGAAGAGGACCGCGAAAATCACGATCGACTTCAGGATCTGGATCCACCACGGCTCGTAGTAGCCCACGACGGCGGGAGCGATCACGCTCTGCGCACCTCCGCGAGCGCCGGCACGCCGTTGGTCAGCGCGTTGGCGGGGCCGTGCTCGGCGCCCTCCTCGACGAAGGCGCTGCCGGGCGGCACGGCCGCGCGCAGCACCGCCGTGCCGCGCACGCGCGCGCCGTTCGCGAGCACCTCGACGGCGTCGCCGTCGGCGACGCCAAGGCGCTCGGCGTCGGTGGGCGCGAGCTCCACGCGGCCGCGCGGCGTGAGGAACGCGAGCGCGGGCGAGCTCGCGACCTCGCTGCCGGCCCACAGCGAGCGGTACGTGCCGAGTCGCAGCGAGCCGTTGGACGCCGGCGCCGCCGGCGGCGCCGCGAGCTCGAACGGCCCCGGGTCGCCGGCAGCGGCGGTGGCGGCCTGCTCGCGCGCCGGCCAGCGCACGCCGCGGCCGCCCAGCTCCTCGAGCGTCAGGCCGGCGTAGAAGGGAACCGCGGCGCAGAGCTGCGCCGTCGCCATCGCGCCGGTCAGGACGCCGAGGTCGTGCCCGAGCCGCTGCGCGAGCTCGGCGAGGACCTGCCACTCGGCGCGCACGGCGCCGGGGCGCCCGATCGCGGGGCGCAGGCGCTGGACGCGGCCGTCCGGGTGCGTGACCGTGCCCTCCTGCTCGGCGTAGGCCTCGGCGGGGAAGACGACCGTGGCGTGCTCGCGCAGGCCGTCGCTGAGCGTCGTCGCGTGCGCGATCACCGCGGTCGCGCCGGCCAGGGCGCGCGCCCACAGCGCGCGATCGGGATGGGTCGCGAGCGGGTCGGCGTGCAGCAGGTAGAGGGCGCGCAGCTCGCCGTCGGCGAGCGCCTGCGCCAGCGCCCGCGCCCCGCGCCCCGCGGCGGGCGGGTCGCCCAGCCCCGGCCCCGCGGTGGGCAGCACGCCCGCCTCGCGCAGGCCGCGCCCGTTCGCGCTCGCGGGCAGCTCGAGCAGCCCCGCGCCGTCCGTCGTCGCGAGCGCGAGGCGGCTCGCGACGTTCAGCAGCGCGCGCGCCGCGTGCGCTCCGCGCTCGCCGGCGAGCAGCCGCTCGCCCCACACGATCGCGACCTCGGCGCCCGCGCCGGCGAGCAGCTCGGCGAGCGCGCGCAGCTCGTCGGCGTCGGCGCCGGCCGCGGCGGCCAGGCCGTCGACGTCGCCGGCCCCGGCGAGCGCCGCGTCCAGCGCGGCGAGGAACGCCTCGCCCGCCCCGGGCGCGTAGCGGACGGCGAGCTTCGCGTTCGGGTCCAGTGCGCTCGGGCGGCTCGTCGCGACGGCGAGCTTCACGCCGCGCCGGCGCACGCCCTTGCGGATGCGCAGGTCGAGGATCGGCGCGTCGTCGATCGGGTCGCAGTCGAGCACGAGCACCGCGTGGGCGAACTCGAGGTCGGAGACCCGCGCCTGCAGCGCCGGCGCGGCGAGCGCGCGCTCGAGCTCGAGCGGCAGCTCCACCGCGGCGCGCGCATCGAGGTCGGCCGAGTCGAGCGCTTCGCGCACGAGCCGCCCGAGCAGGAAGCCCTCCTCGTTCGTGGTGCCGGCGCCCGCCAGCGCGCCGACCGCGCCGCGCGCCTTGCCGAGCGCGCCGGCGGCCTCGGCGAGCGCCCGTTCCCAGGACACGGGGCGCAGCACGCCGCCGTCGCGCACGTGGGGCTCGACGATCCGCTCGTCCGCGTGCACGGACTGGTAGGCGAAGCGGCCCTTGTCGCACAGCCAGCCGTCGTCGACCTCGTCGTGCTGGCGCGCGAGCACGCGCAGCACGCGGTCGTCGCGCACCGAGAAGGTGACGTTGCACTGCGCCGGGCACAGGGTGCAGACCGAGCCGCCGCCCTCGATCTCCCACGGCCGCGCGCGGAAGCGGTAGGCGCTCGAGGTCAGCGCGCCCACGGGGCACAGCTCGATGATGTTGCCGCTGAACGGCGCGACGTAGGGGTGGCTGTCGAACGTGCCCACGTAGCTGTGCGCGCCGCGCTCGCGCAGGATCAGCTGGTAGTCCTCGGCGACCTCCTGGGAGAAGCGCACGCAGCGGTAGCAGAGGATGCAGCGCTCGCGGTCGATCGCGATCAGCGGCGAGAGCGCGAGCGGCTTCTTGAAGTGGCGCTTGGGCTCGATGAAGCGCGACGTGCCCGCGCCCCAGCCGTAGGTGATGTCCTGCAGCGGGCACTCGCCGCCCTTGTCGCAGACGGGGCAGTCGAGCGGGTGGTTGATCAGCAGGAACTCGACCACGGCCTGCTGGGCCTCGCGCACGCGCGCCGTCTGCGTGTGGACGACCATGCCGTCCTTGACCGGCGTCGAGCACGCGGTCTGCAGCTTCGGGATGCCCTCGATCTCGACGAGGCACATGCGGCAGGCGCCGACCGGCTGGCCGAGCTTGGGCTCGTAGCAGAACACCGGGATGTCGACGTCGCCGTACTTCGCGCCGTCGACGAGCATCGCGTTCTCGGGCGCGGTCACCTCGCGGCCGTCGATCGTCAGCGTGACGAGCTGCTGCTGTGGGCGGGGCATGGCTAGGCCGCGGCCGCCGCGGCGTCGGTGGGCAGCTCGGGGATCGCCATGCCGAGCCCGGCGCGCTCGCGCGCCGCCTCGATGTGCGCCTCGAACTCGGGGCGGAACTTCGCGATCATCGAGCCGATCGGCATCGCCATCGCGTCGCCGAGCACGCACAGGCAGTTGCCGATGATCCGCTCCTGCACCGAGGCCATGATGTCGAGGTCCATCGGCGTCGCCTCGCCGTCGCGCATCCGCTCGAGCATCTTCACGGTCCAGTTCGTCCCCTCGCGGCACGGCGTGCACTTGCCGCAGGACTCGTGGCGGTAGAAGCTCGCGAGCTTCAGCGCGACGTCGATCACCGCCACCGAGTCGTCGACGACGATCACCGCGCCCGAGCCGAGCATCGAGCCCGCCTTGGCGAGCGAGTCGAAGTCGTAGGGGAGGTCGAGGTCCTCGGGCAGCAGCACCGGCGAGGAGGACCCGCCGGGGAACCAGAACTTGACCTCGCGGCCCTCGGGCGGGCCGCCCGCGAGCCCGTAGACGATCTCGCGCGCGGGGATGCCGAGCTCGATCTCGTAGTTGCCGGGGCGGCGCACGTTGCCCGAGACCGAGACGACCTTCGTGCCGGTCGAGGTCTCGGTGCCGAGCTTCGCGAACTCGGCGCCGCCCATCCCGATGATCAGCGGCACGTTCACCAGGGTCTCGACGTTGTTGATCAGCGTCGGCCCCTGGTAGAGCCCCTGGTTGGCGGGGAACGGCGGCTTCAGGCGCGGGTTGCCGCGCTTGCCCTCCAGCGAGTCGAGCAGCCCCGTCTCCTCGCCGCAGATGTAGGCGCCCGCGCCGCGGTGCACGACGAGCGACAGGGAGTGGCCGGAGCCGAGGATCCGCTCGCCGACGTAGCCGGCTGCGCGCGCCTCGGCGAGCGCCGCGTCGAGGATGTCGGCCTGCTCGACGTACTCGCCGCGGATGTAGATGAAGGCGCGGCTCACGCCGGCCGCGTAGGCCGCGATCACGATCCCCTCGATCAGCGCGTGCGGGTTCTTCTGCATCAGCTCGCGGTCCTTGAACGTGCCCGGCTCGGACTCGTCGGCGTTGCAGACGAGGTACTTGTCCATCGTCCCCTTGGGGAGGAACGAGGCCTTCTTGCCCATCGCGAAGCCCGCCCCGCCGCGCCCGCGCAGGCCCGAGGACTCGAGCTCGTGCAGGACCTCCTCGGCGGGCCGCTCGAGCGCCGCGCGCAGCGACGCGTAGCCGCCGCGGCGCTCGTAGACCGCCAGCGTCCGCAGCCCCGGCTCGTCGATGTCCTTGAAGAGCAGCTGCGTCATGCGGCCCCCTCCCCGGCGGCCGGCGCCGCGCCGGCGGCCGGGCGGTGGCGGAGCTGCTTGGCCTCGAGCACGGGCCGGCCGGCGCGCATGTCGTCGACGATGCGCGCCGCGTCGTCGAGCTCGCACGGCCCGACGTAGACGCCGTTGGCCGACGCCATCGGCGCGATGTCGCATGCGCCGAGGCACTCGAACGAGCGGATGTTGAACCCGGGATCGTCGCCGGCGGCCTCGAGCAGCGCGGCGTAGAACGCGTCCGCGCCGTTGAGCGAGCACGAGATGTTCGTGCACACGTAGACGGTGTGCGGCCCGACGGCGTGCGTCTCGAGCATGTCGTAGAACGTCGCCACGGAGCTGAGGTAGCCGGGCGTCAGCCGCATCACGCACGCGACCTGCTCGATCGCCTCGGGCGAGCACCAGCCGTGGTGGCGCTGGGCGGCCTCGAGCGCCGGCAGCGCGGCCGAGCGGGAATCGGGGTAGTTCGCCATGTGGCGCTCGATCTCGGCGCGCAGCTCGGGCGGCACCGGCGTCGTCGCCGGGTCGGGGACGGGCGCCGGATCGCGCTCGAGGTCGACCGCCTCGTCCCAGCCGGGAACGCGCGAGCCGTGCTCGTAGCGGGGGATGGCACGCCGGCCGTTCACCGGTCGATCCCTCCGAGCACGGGGTCGAGCATCGCGAGCGTCGCGATCAGGTCGGCGATGTAGCCGCCGACGACCATCGGCGCGAGCGCCTGCAGGTTGACGAAGCTGGGGTCGCGCATGTGCACGCGCGCGGGTTTGGCGGAGCCGTCGGCGCGCACGAAACAGCCGAGCTCGCCGCGCGGGGACTCGATCGGGAAGTAGACCTCCCCGGGCGGCACGCGGAAGCCCTCGGTCACGAGCTTGAAGTGGTGGATCAGCGCCTCCATCGACGTCGCGAGCTCGTGCCGGGGCGGGAGCGCGATCTTGCGGTCGGTGGTGATGTGCGGGCCCTCGGGCAGGCCCTCGAGCGCCTGCTCGATGATCCGCACGGACTCGACCATCTCGGCCATGCGCACGCGGTAGCGGTCGTAGTTGTCGCCCACGGTGCCGACCGGGATGCGGAACTCGAAGTGGTCATACGAGGAGTACGGCGCGGCCTTGCGCAGGTCCCACGGGTTGCCGGTCGCGCGCAGCAGCGGGCCGGTGACGCCGAAGCCGAGCAGCGTCTGCTCGTCGACGATCGCCGTCTCGCGCAGGCGCTGCAGGACGATCTCGTTGCGGTCGAGCAGCGCGGCGTACTGCTCGACGCGCTGGGGCATGTCGGCGATGAAGCCGCGCAGCTTCTCCGCGAAGCCGCGCGGGATGTCCTCGAAGACGCCGCCGACCTGGATGTAGCGCGTGTGCATGCGCTGACCGGAGGACATCTCGAACAGGTCGAGGATCTTCTCGCGCTCGCGGAAGCAGTACCAGAACATCGAGATCGCGCCGAGGTCCAGCGCCGAGGTCCCGAGCCAGACGAGGTGGGACATGATCCGGTTGAGCTCCATGTGGATCACGCGCAGGTACTGCGCGCGCGGCGGGACCTCGAGGTCGAGCAGCGTCTCGACCGCGCCGCAGAACGCCATCGCGTTGAAGTAGTAGGCGAGGTAGTCCATCCGCTCGACGACCGGGATCGCCTTCCAGTAGGCCTTGTCCTCGGCCGTCTTCTCGATGCCCGTGTGGACGTAGCCGATGATCGGCTTGATGTCGCGCACGACCTCGCCCTCGAGCGTCGTGAGCAGGCGCAGCACCCCGTGCGTGGCGGGGTGGTGGGGGCCCATGTTGAGGGTCAGCAGCTCGTGCTCGGAGCCGCCCTCGGTGTAGCGGTCGAGCTCGAGCTCGGGCTGCTCGAGCGGCGAGAGCGTCACCGACTGCTCGCGCCGGCGGTACTCGCTCGGCTCGGGCGGCGCCGAGGTGTCGGACGGCGTCGACATCACTCGGTCCAGCGTGGCGTCGAGCGCTCGTTGTGCGTGAAGATCAGCGGCTCGCCGCCGATCGGGAAGTCGCGCCGCTGCGGGTGGCCCTCGTAGTCCTCGGGCATCAGGATGCGGCGCAGGTCCGGGTGGCCGTGGAAGACGACGCCGAACATGTCGTAGACCTCGCGCTCCTGGTGGTTCGCGGTCGGCCAGTCGGGCGTGACCGACTCGAGCTCGGGCGCCTCGGTGTGCACGCGGGCCTTGACCGAGATCCTGTCGACGCGCGCCATGTCGAGCAGCTCGTAGACGACGCCCAGGCGCGGCTCCTCCGGGTAGTGGTCGACGCCGTGGACGCTCGCCAGGAAGTCGTAGCCGTCGTCGCGCAGCAGCGCGAGCACCGCGCGCACGTGGACGGGGTTGACGAGCAGCGTCGCGCGCGAGCGGAAGTAGAGCGTGTCGAGCACGCTCTCGGCTTCGACCTCGCGCAGGCGCTGGGCGATGAGCTCGAGCCCCGTGGCGTCAGGCACGCTGCGGCTCCGGCGCGGTCGCGTCGGGCGCGACGACCTCCTCCGTGCCGCCGGCCGCGTAGCGCGTGCGCCAGCCGAGCTCGGGGTTGCCCTGGATCTGGCGCTGCAGCTTGAGGATCCCGTGCATCAGCGCCTCGGGCCGCGGCGGGCAACCGGGCACGTGCACGTCGACCGGCATGAACTTGTCGGCCGGCACGATCGCGTAGTTGTTGAAGATGCCCATCGAGGACGAGCAGGCGCCCATCGCGATCGTCCACTTCGGCTCGAGCATCTGGTCGTAGATGCGGCGGACGACCGGCGCCATCTTGATCGAGACGCGGCCGGAGAGGATCAGCAGGTCGGCCTGGCGGGGCGAGGCGCGGAAGGCCTCGAAGCCGAAGCGCGCGACGTCGACGCGCGCGGCGACGATCGACATCATCTCGATGGCGCAGCAGGCGAGGCCGAACGTGGCCGGGAAGATCGCGTTCGAGCGCGCCCAGTCGAGCGCCTTCTCGAGCGTCGTCGTGAGCACGCGCTCCTCGACGTAGCGGTCGAGGTCCGTGCCCTCGAGGTCGCCGCGCAGCATGTCGCGCGCGCGCAGCTGGCGGATGCGGAAGTCGTCGGGGCCGTCGAGCCGCTGCCGCGCTATCTCCACTCCAGCGCCCCCCTTCGCCAGACATAGACGAAGGCGACGGCGAGCAGCCCGATGAAGACGAGCGTCTCCACGAGCGCGAAGGTCCCGAACGCGCGCAGCTGGATCGCGATCGGGTAGAGGAAGATCACTTCGATGTCGAACAGGATGAACAGCATCGCCACGAGGTAGAAGGAGATGCCGAAGCGGAAGCCGCGCTTGACCTCGGAGGGCAGCCCGCACTCGTAGGGCTGGGTCTTGGCGCGGTTGGGCCGGCGCGGACCGAGGTAGGAGTTGACGACCGCGAACAGCGCACCGACGATCGTGCCGAGACCGAGAAAGACGATCGCGGGGAGGTAGCTGCGCAGCATCAGCGCTGTTATATCAGCGTTTGTGACAGGGTGTTACTTAGTGCTGAACGGCGCGAGATGACGGCTGTCGAGGCGGTTCTGTGGGCCGTCGCGACGCTCAACTTCGCGACCGGCGCCTGGGGTTCCTGGTGCTGGTACCGGGTCGCGCCGAGCCGTCGCTGGTGGGTGCTGCTGCGCGCCGCGCAGGCCGCGCTGGTCGGCCAGGCGCTCGTCGTCGGCGCGTTCGTGGCGGCAGGGCACCAGCCGCGCGACGGCCTCTTCTACGTCTACAGCCTCGTCCCGCTCGCGGTGTCCTTCGCGGCGGAGCAGCTGCGCGTCGCCGCGGCCGAGACGGTGCTCGACGCGCGCGGCCTGCCGTCCGCGCAGTCCGTTGGCGAGCTGCCTGAGGTCGAGCAGCGGATGGTCGTGCTCGAGATCCTGCGCCGCGAGCTCGGCGTCATGGCG
>DAIOGP010000057.1:0-8099 GCA_036745135.1 Solirubrobacteraceae bacterium | reverse complement strand
GCTCCCGCCCGCTCAGGGCATCGACGAGCTGATCGCGGCGCTGGACGCGCACCGCGCGAGCGTGGACCTGCCCGCGCGGCGGCTGCGCGCGCGGCGCCTCAGCGCCCTGGCCGACTTCGTCGCCGAGCATGGTGAGCGCGGGCTGCGGGCCCTCGGCGGCCGCCGCCCCGCCGAGCGCTGGCTCGAGACCCAGCCCCCCGAGCACGACGTGCCCGCGCTCGAGCGGGCGCTCGAGGCGCGCGCGGCCGGGGGCGGCGGATGAGCGCCCGACGCGCGCCCCGCCGCGCCGCCGCGCGCTCGGCGAAGGCGCCGACGCCGCCCGCCCGCGGGGGCGGCTGGCGCGACGCGGCGTGGCGTGGGGACCTCGCGATCCTGCTCGGGAGCTTCGCGCTCGCGAGCGCGCTCGCGGGGCTCCTCGGAGCCGCGAACCTCGGCACGGCGCTCGCGTTCGGGCAGATCGGCTTCGGCCTCGCGCTCGTGTGGGTCATCGCCCGCCGGTGAGCCGAGATCCGTGTCCGCGCGGGGCTCACGCCTGGCCGACTCGATTCCTATGCACTCGGTTGTGGGTGCACGATCAGGGGTCCCAGCCGCACCGCCGGTCGGCGCCGGGCGCAGGCGCGCGGCCGAATCCGGCCGCTCTGCCGACCTGAGCCTCGGCCAGATGCAGCGTGCGCTCGACGTGCCCGATCTCTTCGCCGAGCTCGCGCGCGCCATCGCGGCCGCGCTCGAAGCCGACGCATGCGTCGTGTCGATGATCCAGGACGGCGGCACCGTCGTCCGCTCCGCCGCGACGGGCGGCCACCTCTCGGGCCGCCTCGGCGAGGCGGCCATGCCCTACGCGCTCGACGACTATCCCGCGACGCTCGACGTGATCAGGACGGGCGCGGTCGTCCAGCACGGCATCGGCGATCCCGCGCTCGAGCCGGGTGAGCGCGAGATCCTCGACGAGCTTGGCTTCGAGCGCCTGCTGATGTCGCGCATCACGGTCGACGAGCGGCCGATCGGCCTGATCGAGGTCTACCGCCGGGCCGACGTCGAGTTCGCGCCCAGCGAGGTGAGCCAGCTCGGCGTGCTGTGCTCGTTCGCCGAGAACGCATACGCGCGCATCGACCTCACGGCGCGGCTCGAGGCGCACTACACGACCACGATCGAGGCGCTGCTCTCGGCGCTCGAGGCGCGCGACCCCAACACGCAGGCCCACACGAGCCGCATCCGGGACCTCGCCCTGGCGCTCGCGATCTCCATGCGCCTGCCGGCCGAGATGCGCATGGCCGTGCGCCTCGGCGCGATCCTGCACGACGTCGGCAAGATCGGGATCAGCGACACGATCCTGCTCAAGGCCGGCCCGCTGACCGATGAGGAGTGGGTGATCATGCGCGAGCACCCCGTGATCGGCGAGCGGATGCTGAGCGGGATCGAGTTCCTCGCGCCGGCGCTCCCGATCGTCCGCCATCACCACGAGCGCTGGGACGGCGGCGGCTACCCGGACGGGCTCGCCGGCGACGCGATCCCGCTCGGCGCGCGCATCGTCGCCGTGTGCGACACGTTCGACGCGATGACCTCGGATCGCCCCTATCGCCGCGCGCAATCGGCCGAGGCCGCGTGCGCCGAGGTGCTCGCCTGCGCCGGACGTCAGTTCGACCCCGACTGCGCCGCCCTGCTGGTCGACGTCGTGAGCCGCTTCGGCACCGAGCAGGTCGCCGGGCAGCTGGTCCGCCGCGCGGGCTGACCGCGGCGCGGACGCGACCGCGGAGCGCGGGCCGTGGCCGGCGCGGACCTCATGCCGCGGGCTCGCCCGCGCTAATCTTGCGAAACCCGACCCGGTTTCGATGAGATTGGAGAGCCGATGAGCGTCACCGACGAGCTGCTGCGCAACGCCGAGGCCTACGCCGCGGGATTCGACAAGGGAGACCTGCCGATGCCGCCCGCCAAGCCGGTCGCGATCGTCGCCTGCATGGACGCGCGCCTGAACCCCTACGGGCTGCTGGGCCTCGCCGAGGGCGACGCCCACGTCATCCGCAACGCCGGCGGCGTGATCACCGACGACGAGATCCGCTCGCTGGCGATCTCGCAGCGCCTGCTGGGGACGCGCGAGATCATCCTGATCCACCACACCGACTGCGGCATGCTGACCTTCGAGGACGAGGCGTTCCGGCGCCAGATCCAGGACGAGACGGGGAGCAAGCCGGAATGGGCCTCCGAGGCGTTCAGCGACGTCGAGGCGGACGTGCGCCAGTCGGTGGCACGCGTCACCGCGAGCCCGTTCATCCCCCACCGCGACCACGTGCGCGGCTTCGTCTACGAGGTCGAGAGCGGGCGGCTGCGCGAGGTGACCTGAGGACTGAGCGCGGCCGCCGGCTGCGCGAGGCGACGTAGAGCGCGGCCGCCGGCTGGGCGAGCTGACCGGAGCGCGGTCGGCACGCCGGGCCAGGCCGCACCTCGCGACGCCACCTGGCGTACGCTTGGTCCATGACGCGCGAGCCACTCCGCGACGGCCACGGACGGCCGATCCGCGATCTGCGGGTCTCCGTGACCGACCGCTGCAACTTCCGCTGCCAGTACTGCATGCCGGCCGAGGGCCTGCCGTGGCTCGAGCGCTCGGCGGTCCTGAGCTTCGAGGAGATCGCCCGCGTCGTCCGGCTGCTCGTGAGCATGGGCATCGCCGACGTGCGGCTGACCGGCGGCGAGCCGCTCGTGCGGCGCGAGTTCCCGGCGCTCGTCGCCCAGCTGCGCGCGATCGACGGCCTCGGCGACCTCTCGGTCACGACCAACGGCTTCCTGCTCGAGCGCGACGCGGAGGCGCTCGTGCGCGCCGGCGTGAGCCGCTTCAACGTCTCGATCGACTCGCTCCAGCGCGACCGCTTCTTCGCGATGACGCGGCGCGACGCCCTGCCGCAGGTGCTGCGCGGCCTCGAGGCGCTGGCGCGCTTCCCGGAGGCGCACCCGATCAAGGTCAACGCCGTGGCGCTGCGCGGCTTCACCGAGGCGGAGGTGCTCCCGTTCGCCGAGTTCGCGCGGCGGCACCCCTACGAGGTGCGGTTCATCGAGTTCATGCCGCTCGACGCCAGCCGGACCTGGACACCCGAGCAGGTCCTCACGGGCGAGGAGATCCGCGCCGCGATCCACGCGGTGCACCCGCTCGAGCCCGAGCCGCGCGAGCCCAGCGCGACCGCGCGCGTCTACCGCTTCGCGGACGGACGCGGCCGGATCGGCTTCATCAACCCGGTGTCCGAGCCGTTCTGCGGCGACTGCGACCGCATCCGCCTGACCGCGGAGGGCACGCTGCGCACGTGCCTGTTCTCGCTGCACGAGTACGACCTGCGCGGGCCCCTGCGCGCGGGCGCGGACGACGACGAGCTCGAGCACCTGATCCGCGCCGCCGTGTGGCGCAAGGAGCTCAAGCACCGGGTCAACGAGCCGGGCTTCATCCAGCCCGAGCGCACGATGTCCGCCATCGGCGGCTGAGCGGCCCGAGCGACGCCTACGCGCTCACGTTCGGCTCGGTCGCGCGGCGGCGCGCGTCGAGCATCGCCGAGGCCCGCAGCAGGTCCTCCGGGGCGTTGACGTTGAAGAACGCGTCGTCGTCGTCGATCTCGATGATCTTGGGCCCGAGCGCCGCCACGACGTCGCGGGTCGCGGCGCCAGCCGCGGCGTCGAGCAGCGCCGGCAGCGCGAGCGACGTGTAGAGCGCGACAAGCGGCTGCAGGCCGCCGGCCGCTCGCGGCACGACCGCCGGCGCCCCCTCCGGATCCGTCGTCACGATCGCGCGCACGACCGCCGGCGTGAGCAGCGGCAGGTCGGCCGCACAGGCGAGGATCGGCCGCCCGCCGGCCTTGCGCAGCGCATGGACGATCCCCGCCAGCGGATGCGGCACGCCGTCCGGCTCGACCCACACGTTGAGCGGCCCCTCGAGGGCCGGGAGCTGCGTCTCGGCGCGCACCGCGAAGACGACCTCGTCGAGCTCGGCGCGCAGCGCCGCGAGCGGGTAGGAGATCAGCGGGCGGTCCGCGAGCTCGACGCTCGGCTTGTCCCCGCCGAGGCGCCGGCCGAGCCCACCGGCGAGCAGCACGCCGAGCGGGCGGCTCATCGACGCTCCTGCCCGTAGTCGCCGAACGGCGCGTCGCGCGCCGCGACCGCCGCGCGCACGTCCGCGCTCGCCGCGCGCGAGAAGGCGACGCCCTCGGGCGTGTGGCGCGCCGCGCCGTCGAGCAGCGTGCCGACGAGCTGCGTCACGCCGAGGCCCATCTGCTCGTAGGCCTGGTTGACGAGCAGCTTCATCATCTGCAGCTGGTTCGCGGGCAGCTGCGCGACGCGACGCGCGAGGCCGAGCGCCGCGTCGTCGAGCTGCGCCGCCGGCACGGCCTCGGAGGCCAGCCCCCACGCCGCGGCGCGCGCACCGTCGAGCGGATCGCCGGTCAGCAGCAGCCGCTTGCAGCGCTCGAGGCCGAGGCGGTAGATCCACATCGCGGTCGTCGGCGAGCCCCAGACGCGCGCGGGCGGATAGCCGATGCGGCAGTCCTCGGCGCAGACGATCAGGTCGCAGCACAGCGCGAGGTCCGAGCCGCCGCCGACGCAGAAGCCGTGGATCTGCGCGAGGACCGGCTTCGGCGAGCGCCACAGCCCCATGTAGGAGCCGACGTAGCGCGACATCGCGCGGTAGTCCGCGATCGGGTCCCACGGCTCGCCGGCTTCCTCGTCGAGCATCGCCGCCGCGCCCCAGGCGATGTCGTAGCCCGCGCAGAACGCGCGACCGGCCCCGCGCAGGCGGATCGCCCGCACGGTTTCGTCGGCGTTCGCGCGCGTGACGGCGGCGTCGAGCTCGTCGATCAGCTCAGGCACGATCGCGTTGAGGCGCTCGGGGCGGTTGAGCGTGAGCGTGGCCACGCCCTCGGCCGCCTCGTAGAGCACGGTGGCCGTCACAGGGCGCAGCATAGAATCACCTCACCATGGAACCCGCCGAGCGCGAGACCACCCGGAGCTGGCTGCGCTGCTACCGCTGCTGGTCCCAGAACCTCGAGGTCCAGGTCCACTACGAGGGGATCCACCGCATCGACCCCGCGACGGGCGAGCGCGCGGACGTCGTCGACGAGCTCCAGGAGGCGGTCGTGCAGTGCCTGGACTGCATGCACGACCAGCCGCACCTCGGCTTCAGCAACGGTCGCGTCGAGCCGATCGCGGACCGCTGGGAGCGGATGATCGCCGGCACGCCGTGGGTCGCGTCGTGCACCGTCACGGTCGACGCCGACCAGGTCGAGGTCTGCTCGGGCCCCGAGGCCGCCGATGCGCTGTCGCACGCGGCCTTCGGCGACCACGGCACGCACGAGTTCTTCACCCACGTCCGCTTCCACAAGCACGACGAGGACGAGATCGTCGTCCACCTGCTCGTCGAGCTCTACGCGCGCTCGTCCGAGGAGGCGACCGAGGTGCTCGAGCAGGCCGCTCGCGGCCGCCTGGCGATCACCTCGCTCGCCGAGGAATCGCGCCCGCCCGCGGCGACGGGCGAGGAGCGGCACTGAGCGCCCCCGGTGCGCCGGCACCGCGACCTGCCGCGCCCATCCGCGCCGGTGGCCCGCCGGCCTGGGCGTGAGCGGCGTGCCGCGCCCGCGCCACGTCCTGCTCGCGGCCGCGGCGCTGACCGGCGCGGCGGCGTGGTGGTGGCGCGCGCACCCCTCGGCCTGCCCCTACGGTCAGCGGTTCTGGGTGCAGGCGCCGCACCCGTTCATCACGCGCCGACGTCTGGCGGCGATCCTCGCCCCGCGCCCGGGGGAGCGGATCCTCGAGGTCGGGCCGGGCACCGGCTACTACGCGCTCCCGGTGGCCGGGCTGCTCGCGCCCGGCGGCACGCTCGACGTCGTCGACGTGCAGCCGAAGATGCTCGAGCACACGCTGCGCGAGGCCGAGCGGCGCGGGCTCTCGAACGTCGTGCCGACCGAGGCCGACGCGCGTTCGCTCCCCTACCCGGACGCGAGCTTCGACGCGGCCTACCTCGTGACCGTGCTCGGCGAGATCCCCGATCAGGACGCCGCGCTGCGCGAGCTGCGCCGCGTGCTCGTCCCCGGCGGGCGGCTCGTGGTCGGCGAGCTCTTCGGCGACCCGCACATGGTCACCTTCGGCGCGCTGCACGAGCGCGCCGACGCGGCCGGTCTGCGCTTCGAGCGCCGACTCGGCGGCGCGCTGGCCTACTTCGCCCGCTTCACGACGGCCTGAGGCTCAGGCCGCGCCGAGGCGCTGCTCGAGCGCTGCGAGCTGGTCGCGCAGCGCCTGGGGCATGCGCACGCCGAGCGTGTCGAAGTAGTCCTCGATGGGCGGCAGCTCGTGGCGCCACTGCTCGACGTCGACGGACAGCAGCTCCGCCATGTCGGCCTCGGAGATGTCGAGCCCGGCCATGTCGATCGCCCCCGGCGCGGGCAGCCGGCCGATCGGCGAGTCGACGGCCTCGGCGGTGCCCTCGCAGCGGCGGAAGATCCACGCCAGTACGCGGCTGTTCTCGCCGTAGCCCGGCCACAGCCAGCGCCCGTCGGCGTCCTTGCGGAACCAGTTGACGTAGAAGACGCGCGGCAGCTTGGCCGGATCGGCCCGCTCCCCCGTCCGGATCCAGTGCGCGAAGTAGTCGGCCATGTTGTAGCCGCAGAACGGCAGCATCGCGAAGGGGTCGCGGCGCAGCGCGCCGACCTTCCCGGTCGCGGCGGCGGTCGTCTCCGAGGCCATGATCGAGCCGAGGAACACGCCGTGGTCCCAGTCGAACGCCTCGTGGACGAGCGGCACGACGGTCGAGCGGCGGCCGCCGAACAGCATCGCGTCGATCGGGACGCCGGCCGGGTCCTCCCACTCCGGCGCGATCGCCGGGTCCTGCGCCGCGGGCGTCGAGAAGCGCGCGTTGGGGTGCGCGGCGGGGGCGTCGGCGTCGGGCGTCCAGTCGTTGCCGTGCCAGTCGGTCAGGTGGCCGGGCACGTCACGCGTCATGCCCTCCCACCAGACGTCGCCGTCGTCGGTCAGGGCGCAGTTCGTGAACACCGTGTTCGCCCGGATCGTCGCCATCGCGTTGGGGTTCGTCTCCTCCCCCGTGCCCGGCGCCACGCCGAAGAAGCCGGCCTCCGGGTTGATCGCGTACAGCCGGCCGTCGGCGCCGAACTTCATCCACGCGATGTCGTCGCCGATCGTCTCGACCTTCCAGCCCGCGAGGGTCGGGATCAGCATCGCGAGGTTCGTCTTCCCGCACGCCGACGGGAACGCCCCGGTGACGTACTTGACGACGCCCTCGGGCGAGGTCAGCTTGAGGATCAGCATGTGCTCGGCCAGCCAGCCCTGGTCGCGCGCCATCACCGACGCGATCCGCAGGGCGAAGCACTTCTTGCCGAGCAGCGCGTTGCCTCCGTAGCCCGAGCCGTAGGACCAGATCTCGCGGGTGTCCGGGTAGTGGACGATGTACTTGTGCTCCGCGTTGCACGGCCACGGCACGTCGGCGCGGCCGGCCGTGAGCGGGTAGCCGACCGAGTGCACGCAGGGCACGAAGTCCCCGTCCGCGCCCAGGACGTCGAGCGCGCCGCGCCCCATGCGGGTCATGATCCGCATGTTCACCGCGACGTACGCGGAGTCGGTGAGCTGCACGCCGATGTGGGCGATGTCGGAGCCGAGCGGCCCCATCGAGAAGGGGACGACGTACATCGTGCGCCCCTGCATCGAGCCACGGAAGAGCTCGGCGAGCTCGGCGCGCATGTGGTCCGGGTCGCGCCAGTTGTTGGTCGGGCCGGCGTCGATCTCCTCGCGCGAGCAGATGAACGTGCGGTCCTCGACGCGCGCGACGTCGCCGGGGTCCGACCAGGCGAGGTACGAGTTCGGCCGCTTCGCGTCGGCGAGGCGCTGGAAGGTGCCGGCCTCGACGAGGCCGCGGGCGAGCTCGTCGTACTCCTCCGCGGAGCCGTCGCACCAGTGGATCGCGTCGGGCTGCGTCAGCGCGGCGATCTCCTCGATCCAGGCGAGCAGCTTCTCGTTCTTCGTCGGTGCGGTCGTCTCAATCACGTCGGCGCGGACTCCTCGGAGGTCGGGTTGAAGCGAGCCGCGATCCTTCGCGGCCACTGCGGCAGGCTATCGCCCGCGGG
>DAIOGP010000056.1:4165-8154 GCA_036745135.1 Solirubrobacteraceae bacterium | reverse complement strand
GAGCCCGAGGTGCGCGCGCAGCTGGGAGAACAGGGCCGCGTCGGCCTGCGCGACCGTGGCCGCGAGCTCGGGCGGCACCGGCTCGCCGGCCTGCTCCAGGCGCACCTTCTCGATCGCCGCAGCGATCGCGGCCTGCGCCGGGGCGCGCTGCTCCTCGGGCTGGGAGGCGATCATGGACTCGAGGCTCGCCTTGAGCTTCTCCCAGATCCGCGGCACCGCGAAGAACCAGCTCGGTCGGACGTCGGACAGGTAGCTGAAGAGCTCGCGCGGGTCGGCGCAGCACGTGACCGTCATCGCGTACATGATCGGGAGGTAGTGGTGGGCGCCGCGCTCGGCGATGTGCGCCGAGGGCAGCCACGAGACGACGCGCGACTCGTCCGGGAACTGCACGATCTCGCGCACCGAGCGCATCGCGCCGAGCAGGTTGCGATGCGTGAGCTGCACCCCCTTCGGCGGTCCGGTCGTCCCCGAGGTGTAGATCAGCGTGAGCACGTCGTCGGGCTCGACCTGACGCCATGCCGGCTCGGGGTCGAAGTCCGGATTGGAGCCCTCGACGTCGGTGAGCGCGAGCGATCCCTCGACGGCGTCGCCGTCGATCACGATCACGTGCTCCATCCCCGGGAGGTCGCGCGTGCCCGCGCGGAAGCGCTCGAGCAGCCCCTGCTCGACGAGAGCGACGCGCGCGCCGGCGTCGCCGACCACGTAGGCGATCTGCTCCGGGGCGAGCGTCTGGTAGATCGAGAACGGCGTGGCGCCCAGCGTCATCACCGCGAGGTCGGCGATGTGGAACTCCGGCCGGTTGCCCATCATCAGCGCGACGGTGTCCCCGCGCTTGACGCCGAGCAGCGCGAGGCCCCCGGCGAGCGCGTCGACGCGGTCGCGCAGCTCGCCCCACGTGAGCGCAACCTCGTCGTCGCGTGTGCGGACCGCGACGCGGTCCGGGTATGCGTCGACCGTGCGGCGGAACGCCGCGGCCATCGTCGGGGCATCGATTGCGCTGCCGCTGGGCGCGGCGGCCGTGCTGGACTCCACAGTGGTTCTCCTCCCCCGTCGTGCTGCCGAGCGCTGCCAACGCTATCGCAGCCCCGGCGGCGCGGCGCGGCGACGCGCGGCCGGCCGGCGTCAGCGCACGCGGAAGCCCTCGCCGGTGAGGCGGCCGATGTCGTTCGTGAGCCCGACGACGAACAGCGCGATCACGAGCATGAAGCCGACGACGCCCGCCCGCTCCATCACCCAGAACGGGATCGCGCGGCCGCGCACCTTCTCGGCCACGGCCCAGAAGATGTGGCCGCCGTCGAGCGGCAGGAACGGGAACAGGTTGATCAGCGCGAGCGACAGCGAGATGACCGCGAGGATCCAGAACGCCTGTTGCGTGTCGAGCTTGAACGACTGGCGCGTCGCCTCGTAGGAGCCGACAACGCCCGAGAGCTGGTCGGGCTTCTGGAAGATGTGGGCGAACGCGCTGAACGTCCCGGTCGTGATGCCCCACATCTTGTCGACGCTCAAGCTGGCAGCACCGGCGGCGTTGACGTCACGCGTCTCGACCGCGTAGCTGTAGCCGACGCGGGTCCGCGCATTGCCGGCGTCGTAGATCGGGCGGATCGACAGGTTGAGCGTGCGGCCGTCGCGCGCGATCGTGAAGCGGGCCGGCGTCGTCGCGGCGCAGCCGTCCACCGGCGTCCCCGCGCAGCGGTGCGACGCGACCTGGTCACGCAGCACGGTCTGGCTCCCGCGCGCGCCGTCGACGGCGACGATTCGGTCGCCCGGCCGCAGGACGGTCGCGGCCGGATATCCGCGTTCGAGCGTGTCGATGCGGTTGGTGAGGCGCTGGTCGCCGATGCTGAGGAAGAGCGCCCACAGGATCACGAAGGCGATCAGGACGTTCATCGCCGGCCCCGCCGCGATCACGACGATCCGCTTCCACACGGGCTGGCGGTAGTAGGCGCGGGGCACGACCTCGGGCGGCAGCTCCTCGGCCGGGTTCATGCCGGAGATGCGCACGTAGCCGCCGAGCGGGATCGCGCCGATGCCGTACTCGGTCTCCCCGCGGCGGACCTTGAACAGCAGGGGCGGGAAGAACAGCGCGAAGCGCTCGACGCGCATGCCGACGGCCTTCGCGACGGCGAAATGGCCGAACTCGTGCAGGATGATCAGCGCCGCGAAGCCGGCGAAGGCGTAGAACCAGCTCATGCGGCCGCCCGCGCCTCGATCAGCTCGCCGGCGAGCCCACGGGCCTCGCGGTCGGCCTCGTAGAGGGAGTCGAAGGCGTGCACCGGGCCCGCGGGCAGGCGCTCGAGCGTCGTCTCGATCACGGCCGGGATGTCGTTGAAGCGCAGCCGACCGCCCAGGAACGCGTGCACGGCGACCTCGTTGGCGGCGTTGAGCACGCACGGCGCCGTGCCTCCGGCGCGCGCGGCCGCGCGCGCCAGGCGCAGGCACGGGAACGTGTCCTCGTCGACCGGCTCGAACGTCAGCGTCGCGACCGCGCCGAGGTCGAGCCGCGGCACCGGCACCTCGGCGCGCTCGGGGTAGTGCAGCGCGTAGGAGATCGGCACGCGCATGTCCGGGTAGCCGAGGTGGGCGAGCGTCGCCCCGTCGCACAGCTGCACGAGGCTGTGGACGATCGACTGCGGGTGCACGAGCACGTCGATCGACTCGTACGGCATGCCGAAGAAGTGGTGCGCCTCGATCAGCTCGAGGCCCTTGTTCATGAGCGTGGCCGAGTCGATCGTGATCTTCCCGCCCATCGTCCAGGTCGGGTGCGCGAGCGCCTCGGCCGCGGTCACGTCCTCGAGCTGCGCGCGCGTGCGCCCGCGGAACGGGCCGCCGGAGGCGGTCAGGACGAGCCGCTCGACCGTGCCCGCCGCCTCGCCGGCGATCAGCTGGTGCAGGGCCGAGTGCTCGGAGTCGACCGGGAGCAGCTGCGCGCCCGTCGCCTGCGCGAGCGCGGTCACGAGCTCGCCGCCGACGACGAGCGACTCCTTGTTGGCCAGCGCCAGGTCGATGCCCTCCCCGAGGGTCGCGACCGTCGGGCCGAGGCCGGCCGAGCCGACCAGCGCGTTCAGCACCAGGTCGGCGCCCGACTCGACGACGAGCCGCACGAGCCCCTCGGCACCGGCGAGCACCTCGCCGTCGGTCCAGGCCTCCGCCGCCCGCGCGCCGGCGTCCGGGTCGGCGAGGGCGATGCGCCGCACCCCGTGCGCCCTGGCCTGCTCGACGAGCTCGGCCCACGACGTCTCGGCCGACAGGCCCACGAGCTCGAGCTCCTCGCCGGCGGCGGCGACGATCTCGAGCGCCTGGGTGCCGATCGAGCCGGTCGAGCCCAGGATCAGAAGGCGGCGGGACATGTCCCGAGCCAGTCTAGAGAGGCGGGCTCGTCCCCTAGACGACCGGCGGCGGGACCGCCGCCGCGGCGCGCTGCCGGCCCAGCCGGCGCGTCGGGGCGGCATGCGCGCGCCCGTCGGCGCGCAACCGGCGGGTGACGTCGTCCGCCGCGCGGACGACCGCCTCGTGGTACGCCCCGCCGCGCGCGTCGAACGACGGTCCCGGCGCGGCGATGCTCAGCGCCGCCACGACTTCGCCGGCGCCGTCGCGGATCGGGGCGGCGACGCAGCGCAGCCCGGGCTGCGCCTCGCCGCGGTCGAACGCCACGCCCGTGGCGCGCACGCGCGCGAGCTCGGCCGCGAGCGCGTCGGGGGCGACGAGCGTCAGCGGCGTCAGCGGCGTCAGGGTCGGAAACGAGCCGGGCGCCGGCTGCTCCGCGAGGAGCACCTTGCCGACGGCCGTCGCGTGCGCCGGCAGCGGGGCGCCTACGGCGGAGTTCGGGATCCGGGGCGCGGTGGTTCCCTGGAGCTTCTCGACGCAGACGACCCTCCCCTGCTCCCAGGCCGCGAGGTGCACGGTCTCGCCGTGCTCGTGCACCAGCTCCTGGATGGCCGGGGCGGCGGCGCCCCGCACGTCGCTCGACTCGAGCAGCGACCGGCTCAGCG
>DAIOGP010000056.1:0-4065 GCA_036745135.1 Solirubrobacteraceae bacterium | reverse complement strand
GCCGGGGCGGCGGCGCCCCGCACGTCGCTCGACTCGAGCAGCGACCGGCTCAGCGCGAGCAGCCGCCACCCCAGGCGATAGCGCCCGCGCGAGGTCCGTCGCAGCAGGCCGATCTCGCTCAACGTGGCCAGCAGCGCGTGGGCGTTCGACTTCGCGATGCCGAGCTCACGCGCGGCTTGCGAAACCCCCCATTCCGGTGCTTGGGGCGTGAAGAGGTCGAAGACCTGTCCCGCCTTGCGAATCGTCCCGAGCAACTGCCTGCTCCTCACGGGTGACGCACGTGCCTGCCTCGCGCTGCGGGCTCCATCCGGGACCGTCTGGCGCGAGCGCTGCGAATGGACCACCATAGTAGGCCGCACCCTGGGCCTCGCTCAAGTGGAAGTCCGCCCGCCGCCGCTCCTCAGAGCATCGCGACCGCGGCGTAATAGCCGGCCACGATCCCGAACAGGACCGCGTCGAGGCGATCGAGCGCGCCGCCGTGGACGCCGAACAGGCGCCCCGTGTCCTTCACGCCCGCGTCGCGTTTGACGAGCGACTCGAACAGGTCGCCGACCGGCGCCGCGAGCGCCACCGCCGCGCCGAGCACGAGCGCCTGCCAGCCCTTGAGCCAGTCCTGGTAGAGGCCCGCGACCCAGACGCCGGCGATGCCGGCGGCGATCCCGCACAGCAGCCCCTCGAACGTCTTGTGCGGCGAGATCCGCGGGGCGAGCGGCCGGCGCCCGAACGCCCGCCCGCCGAGGTAGGCCCCGGTGTCGCCGACGAACGTGCCGACGAGCACGTCGATCACGAGGCCGAAGCCGACGTCGAGCACGCGGCCGTCGCCGGTCGCAAGCGTCACGTCGCGCAGCAGCGTGGCGTGCGCGACCGCGAGCCCGATCCACCAGACGCCGAGCAGCGTCGCCGCGATCGACAGCGTGATGCCCTCGCGCACCGGCGCGGCGACCGCGAAGGCGAACACGAGCGGCACGATCGCGGCCGCGACGAGGACGACCTGGAACTGATCGCCGTAGTGGGCGGCGAGCACGAGCGCCGCCAGGCCGATGAACCCGGCGAGCCGCAGGGGTCGCCACGGCGCGAGCAGCGCGAACAGCTCGTGCAGGCAGATCACGCCCAGCGCGATCAGCCCCGCGGCGAAGACGGTCCCACCGGCCCCGACGAGCAGCCCCGCGATGATCAGCGCCGGAATCGCGACCACGATGCGCGCTCCGAGGTCGGACCTGCGCGCGCCGGCCATCAGCGGCCTCCGAAGCGCCGTTGGCGCGCCGTGAACTCCGCCAGCGACGCCTCGAACGCGGCGCGGGAGAAGTCCGGCCACAGCTCGTCGCGGAACACGAGCTCCGAGTAGGCCGACTGCCAGAGCAGGTAGTTCGACAGCCGCCGCTCGCCGCTCGTGCGGATGATCAGGTCCGGGTCGTGCATCTCGGGGGCGTAGAGGCCGCGGCGGAACTCCTCCTCGCTGTCGCCCTGGAAGCGCCGGGCGGCGTCGATGATCTCCGCCCGCCCGCCGTAGTTGAACGCCACGTAGAGGACGATGCGGTCGTTCGCCGCGGTCTCGGCCTCCGCCCACGCCATGCGCTCCACGAGCGCGGTCGGGACGCGCTCACGACGCCCGATGAAGCGCATGCGCACGCCCTCAGCGGCGAGCTCGGGCGTCTCGTCCGCGATTCGCCGCGCGAACATCGCCATCAGGCCGGTGACCTCCTCGGCGGGCCGCGACCAGTTCTCGGTCGAGAAGGAGTAGACGGTCAACTCCTCGACCCCGAGCTCGACCGCGTCGCGCAGGCGCGCCTTGACGGTGTCGGCGCCGGCACGATGGCCCTCGAGCGCGGGGAGGTCGCGCTCCTGCGCCCAGCGCCGGTTGCCGTCGGTGATGATCGCGACGTACCTGGCCCGTGCGGGCGGCGGCGCGCTCACACCTCGAGGATCTCTTCTTCCTTGACCTTGAGCGCCGCGTCGAGCTCGCCGATCTTCGCGTCGGTCACCTTCTGCAGCTCGGTCTCGGCGCGGTGCTCGTCGTCGGATCCGGCTTCGCCGGCGTCCTTGAGCTCGCGCAGGTCGTGCATCACGTCGCGCCGGATGTTGCGGATCGCGATCCGCCCCTCCTCCGCGATGTGGCGGGCGACCTTGATCATCTCCTTGCGACGCTCCTCGGTCGGCTCGGGGATCGCCAGCCGGATGAGCGCGCCGTCGTTGGAGGGCGTGATCCCGACGTCGGACTCCATGATCGCCTTCTCGATCGCCTTCAGCGCCGTCTTGTCGTACGGCTGCACGGTCAGCAGCCGCGGCTCGGGCGCGCTCACGCCGGCGAGCTGCTTGAGCGGCGTCTGCGCCCCGTAGTAGTCGACGACCACGCGATCGAGGAGCGCCGGGCTCGCGCGGCCGGTGCGCAGCGTCGCGAACTCGTGCCGGGTGGCGTCGACCGACTTCGCCATCCGCTCCCGCGCGTCTTTCAAGAGGTCGTCGATCACGTGCTCACCAGGGTCCCCACGCGCTCGCCGGAAACTATCCGATCGATGTTGCGCTCGTCGTCCATGTTGAAGACGTACAACGGCAGGTCGTTGTCCATGCACAGCGACAGCGCCGTCGAGTCCATCACCTTGAGGCCGCGCTCGAGCGCCTCCATGTGCGTGATGCGCTCGATGAACTCCGCGTCGGGGTACAGCGCGGGATCGGCGCTGTAGACGCCCTCGACGCTGTTCTTCGCCATCAGGATGGCCTCGGCATGGATCTCGAGCGCGCGCAGCGCCGCCGCCGTGTCCGTCGTGAAGAACGGGTTGCCCGTCCCGGCGGCGAAGATCACGACCCGGCCCTTCTCCAGGTGGCGCATCGCGCGGCGGCGGATGTAGGGCTCGGCGACCTCGGAGATCGTGATCGCGGACTGGACGCGCGTGTGCGCGCCGAGCTTCTCGAGCGCGTCCTGCAGCGCGAGGGCGTTGAGCACGGTCGCGAGCATGCCCATGTAGTCGGCCGTCGCGCGGTCCATCCCGGCGGCGGCGCCGGCGAGGCCACGGTAGATGTTGCCGGCCCCCACGACGATCGCGACCTCGACCCCGCGCGCCTGGACCGCGGCGACCTGCCGTGCGATCTGGGTGACGCGCTCGGGGTCGGTGCCGTACTCGAGGTCGCCCATGAGCGCCTCGCCCGAGAGCTTCAGCAGGATCCGCTTGAACGCCGAGTCGGCCATCGCCGGGCCTGCCGTCTAGTTCCCGACCTCGAACCGCGCGAAGCGGCGGATCACGACGTTCTCGCCCATCTTCGCGGCCAGCTCGGCGCGCAGCTGCTCGATCGCCTTGCCCTCGTGCTTGTCGGCGTTGACGTGCGGCTGGTTGAGCAGGACGACCTCCTCGAGCCACTTGCGCAGCTTGCCCTCGACGATCTTGTCGCGCACCTGCTCGGGCTTGTCCGATGCCTGCTCGGCGTAGATCTTGCGCTCGGCCTCGCGCGTCTCCTCGGGGACCTCGTCCTCGGCGACGTACAGCGGGCGCGCCGCCGCGATGTGCAGCGCGATGTCACGGGCGAACGCGACGAACTCCGGGTTCTTCGCGACGAAGTCCGTCGAGCAGTCGACCTCGACGAGGACGCCGACCTTGCCGGTCGCGTGGATGTAGGTCTGCACCGTGCCCTCCGAGGCCTCGCGCTGGCCGAGCTTCGCGGCCGACGCCTGGCCCTTCACCCGCAGGATCTCGACCGCCTTCTCGAAGTCGCCGCCGGCCTCCTGGAGCGCCTGCTTGCAGTCCATCATGCCGGCCTGCGTGCGCTCGCGCAGCGCTTTGACGTCGGCCGCGCTGATCGTCGTCATGAGCCCGCTCCCGCTCCGCCCTCAGCGGGTGCCGCCTCGGGTGGCGCGTCGGGTGCCGGCGGCGCCGGAGCTGGCGGAGCCGGAGCTGGCGGAGCCGCCGGAGCCGCCTGCGCCGGAGCTGGAGCTGGAGCTGGCGGAGCCGCCGGTGCCGCCTGCGCCGGTGCCGCCTGCGCCGGAGCTGGCGGAGCCGCCTGCGCAGGAGCCGCTTGCGCCGGAGCCCCGGCCGCCTGCGCCGCGGCCTGCTCGGCTGCTGCGCGCGCCGCCGC
>DAIOGP010000055.1:0-8227 GCA_036745135.1 Solirubrobacteraceae bacterium | reverse complement strand
GCGGCCGACGTCAGCACGGCGATGATCAGGAGCTTGTCCAGCGGGCTGCCGAAGACCTCCTTGCCGAGCACGCTGAGCACGTCATCGGAGTTCTTGACCAGCTGGTCGACGCCGCCGTAGGCCTGCGCCGCGATCGAGACGATCACGTAGATCGCCAGGAGGATCAGCGTGCTGACAAGCGCGGCGCGGCCGGGCGTCTCGGCCGAGCCGCGCGTCTCCTCGTTGACGGTCACCGTGCTGTCCCAGCCCCAG
Source organism: Solirubrobacteraceae bacterium (assembly GCA_036745135.1). Lineage (GTDB taxonomy): Bacteria > Actinomycetota > Thermoleophilia > Solirubrobacterales > Solirubrobacteraceae > DAIOGP01. The sequence continues at coordinate 7,975 of DAIOGP010000055.1, read as the reverse complement.
TAGATGAAGACCGCGGTCAGCACGCCGGCGTTGAGCGCGGTGAGGCTGTCGATCTGGAAGGGGTTGATCCACGCAAAGGTCGGGTCGATCGCGCCCGCGCCCGCCTTGTTGGCGTAGACCTTGACCAGCGCGACGATCGCGAACAGGGACAGAGTCACCAGCTCGGCGCTCAACAAGCCGACCTGCGTGCGCGCCGAGAGCTCGATGCCGACGACGCAGATCCAGGTCATGATCGCGATCCAGACCACGCCGACGATCGTCACCGCGACGGTCGAGTCGGCGGCGCTCTGCCAGTCGAACAGCAGGAACGTGTACAAGCCGGCGATCTGAGCCAGGTTGGCCATCACGATCACGTCCGCGACGATGATCGCCCAGCCGCCCATCCAGCCCGCCCACGGCCCCATCGCGCGGGTCACCCACGAGAACGTCGTGCCGCAGTCCGGGTCGGCGCGGTTCATGTAGTAGTAGGCCGCCGCGATGAACAGCATCGGGATGAAGGCGACGATCATGATCGCCGGCGACTGCAGGCCGACGGAGGCCGCGACGATCCCCAGGCTGGCCGCGAGCGAGTAGCCGGGCGCCGTGGAGGCGACGCCGATCACGGTGCTCGAGACGAAGCCGAGCGCGTCCTTCTTCAGGCCCTTGTCGATGACCTGGACGCCGCCCGATGCGGTTGGCGCGCTGCCCTCGAGGCTCGCCACTGCCGTCACCCTCCCCCGTCTGGTGCGTGAACGCGCGCGAGCGTACAGCACGCGGCGAGCGCGCGCGCCGCGTGCACGCCGGCGACCGGATCGGCACCTAGCTCGTCGCGGGCGCCGGCGCGGGAGCCGCGCGGCCGAACGCGCGGCGCGCGCGGCCGCGCTGCACGAGCACGTTCAGGACCATCAAGATCACGACGATGAACAGGATCGCGGAGGCCAGCACGTTGACCTCGGCCGGCACGCCCTGGCGCGCGGCGCCGTAGATGAAGAGCGGGAACGTGACGGTCTGGCCGGCGTTGAAGTTCGTGATCACGAAGTCGTCGATCGAGAGCGCGAATGCGAGCAGGCCGGCGGCGGCGACCCCGGGCAGGATCATCGGGAAGGTCACCTTCCAGAACGTGGTCCACTCGTTCGCGCCGAGGTCCTGCGCGGCCTCCTCGATGTGCAGGTCCATGCCCTCGAGGCGTGCGCGCACCGTGACGACCACGTAGGAGACGTTGAACATCACGTGGGCGATCACGATCGTCGCGAAGCCGGTGGCCACGTTGACGGTCAGGAACAGCGCCAGCAGCGAGGCGCCGAGGACGACCTCGGGCGTCGCCAGCGGCAGGAAGATGAACAGGTCGAGCGGCGCCTTGCCGCGGAAGCGGTAGCGCACGAGCGCGAGCGCGATCAGCGTCCCCAGCGCGACTGCGATGACGGTCGAGATCGCGGCGATCTCGAGCGAGTTGCGCATCGCCGGCCCGAGACCGGCGACGCGGAACGGGTGCTCCCAGTGGCGCAGCGTGAAGCCGTTCCACGTCAGGTTGAAGCGGCCCTTGTTGTCGTTGAACGAGAACGCGACGACGACGAAGATCGGGATGAACAGGTAGACGATCGCGAGGACCGCCCACACGGCCAGCAGCCGCTCGCGCAGCCACGCCCACGCGCGCGCCCCGGTGCCGTGCTCGGTGCGAATGCCGGCGCCGGAGGCGGGCCGCGGCTCCGCGACGGCGCTCACGCCGCCGACTCCACAAGCGTGCGCGTGCCGAGCGCGCGCGCGTAGATCAGGATCGCGACGAGCAGCACCGCCATCAGCAGGAACGACAGCGCCGCGGCGATCGGGTAATCGGTCACGACGAGGAACTTCGACTGGATCACGTTGCCGATCATGTACTGGCGCGAGGTCCCCAGCAGCTGGGCGTTGATGAAGTCGCCCACGGCGGGGATGAAGGTCAGCAGCGAGCCGGCGAAGATCCCCGGCAGCGCGAGCGGCAGCGTGACCTTGCGGAACGCCGTTCCACGCGACGCGTAGAGGTCGGTCGCCGCCTCGATCAGCCGCTTGTCGATCTTCTCGAGCGACACGTAGAGCGGCAGCGCCATGAACGGCAGGAAGTTGTAGGTGATGCCCGCGATCACGGCGGTGCGCGTCGCGAGCAGCCGCCCGCCCTCGCTGACCAGGCCCAGCGTCTGGAACGCGTTCACGACGAACCCGTCGTCCTTGAGGATCGTCTGCCAGGCGATCGTGCGCACGAGGTAGCTCGTGAAGAACGGCAGGATGATCAGCAGCAGCAGGAAGTTCTTGAAGCGCCCCGCCTTGAAGGCGATGAAGTAGGCGAGCGGGAAGGCGATCACGAAGGCCAGCAGCGTCGCGACCCCCGCGTAGCCGAGCGAGCGCACGAACTGCTCGCTGTAGTTCGAGACGGCATCGCCGTAGGTCGACCAGTTCCACTGGAAGCTGTAGCCCGCCTCGATGTTGCCGTCCTCGAGCGAGACGTAGACCTGGTTGAGCGCGGGGATCAGGTAGAAGACGACGAGCCAGGCGACGCCCGGGGCGACCAGGAGATACGGCAGCAGCTTGCGCCGCTGCGCGAGTGAGAGTCTGCCGCCCATCCGCCGAGCCCCGCCGAACGCCCGCCTACGCGCCGACGACCTGCTGCATGGCCTCGTTCATGCGCTGCTCCTCGTCGGCCGTGAGGTTGGGATAGCCCGAGAGCTTGGCGACGAGCTCGGGCGGTGGGAACACCGTCGGGTTCGCGGCGAGCTTCGGGTCGGTCTTCTCGAGCACCGCCTGCACCCCGTCGACCGGCGGCACGTAGCCGACGGCCTCGGTGATCTTCGCGGCCATCTCGGGCTCGTAGACGAGGTTCATGAACGTCTCGGCGGCGTAGGGATGCGCGGCCTTCTGCGGGATCATCATGTTGTCCGACCAGCGCATCGCGCCCTGCTCGGGGATCACGAACTCGAGGTCGGGGTTGTCCTTCTTGAGCTGCCCGACGTCGCCGGAGTAGGCCACCGCGACCCAGACGTTCCCGTTCGTCAGGTCCTGGGTGTAGTCGTTGCCGGTGAAGCGCCGGAACTGGCCCTTGCGGTTGGCCTTGTCGATCTTCTCGATCCCGGCCAGCACCTGGTCGATCGTCGCGTCCTCGGGCTTCACGCCCATCGACAGCATCGCGAGGCCCGACGAGTCGCGCGCGTCGCCGAACATCGACACGCGGCCCTTGAACTTCGGGTCGAACAGCGCGTCGAGGCTGTTCAGCGTCCCGCCCGTCTTCTTCGGGTTGTAGCCGATCGCGGTCATGCCCGACTGCCACGGCAGCGAGAACTTGCGGCCCGGGTCGAAGTTCGGGTTGCGCAGGTCGGCGCGCAGGTTGGCGATGTTGGGGATGTTGCGCTTGTCGAGCGCCTCGACGTAGCCGAGCCGGACCCAACGCCCCGCCATCCAGTCGGTCAGCGCGACGAGGTCGCGGCCGATCGCGCGGCCGCCCTGGAGCTGCGGGCGGACCTTCCCGAAGAACTCCTCGTTGTCGTTGATGTCCTCGATGTACTTGACCTTGCCGCCGGTCTGCTTGTCCCAGGCCTTGAGCACGGCGCGGTCGATGTAGAGCGGCCAGTTGGAGAAGACCATCTGTCCGATCGCGACCTTCGGGTGGTTCGCGGCCGCCGCCGCGCCCGTCGTCTTCGTGGAGGTGCCCTTCACGCCCCCGCACGCGGCCAGGAAGGCCGCGGCGCTCGAGAACGCCACGCCCGAGCCCAGATGCCGCATGAACCGCCGGCGCGAGATGCGCTCCTCGGCGAGCATGCGGTCGACCAGGCTCTCGATGGATTCCTCAGGCATGTGCGCTCTCCTTTTGGACGATGAATGTGTGGTGCGGATCCCAGGTCATCAGCACGTCTCTGCCGGGCCCCACTGACATCGGCTGCGTGCCGCTGCGATTCTGCTCGAGCACGGTCAGGCGCTCGCCGCCCGGCGTCAGCACCTGGTACTGGATCGCGACGCCGAGAAAGCTCGCGTCGGTGACCTGCCCGCGCAGGACGTTGAGCCCGGCCGTCGGCAGCGCCGTCGGATCGTCGGCCGCGTGGATCGAGATCTTCTCCGGGCGCACGCCGGCGCGGAGCTCCGCGCCGGCCGCATGCGCGACGACGCGCTCCGCGGGCAGGAGCAGGCGGACGCCGTCGTGGGTCGTGAACTGGGCCTGGGCGCCGCTGGGGCTCCCGACCTCGCCGTCGACCAGGTTCGAGACCCCGAGGAAGTTGGCGACGAACTCGGTCCGCGGCGTCTCGTAGAGGTCGGTGGCCGAGCCGAGCTGCTCGATGCGCCCGTCGCTCATCACGGCGATCTCGTCGGCCATCGTCATCGCCTCCTCCTGGTCGTGCGTGACGTGCACGAAGGTGATGCCGACGTCCTGCTGGATCTTCTTGAGCTCGATCTGGAGCTGCTTGCGCAGGCGCAGGTCGAGCGCGCCGAGCGGCTCGTCCAGCAGCAGCGCGCGCGGCCGGTTGACGAGCGCGCGCGCGAGCGCGACCCGCTGCTGCTGGCCGCCCGAGAGCTGGCCGGGCTTGCGCCGCTCGAGCCCGACGAGCTGCGTGAGCTCGAGCACCTCGGCCACCCGCTTGCGGACCTCGGCGCGATCGAGGCGGCGGCGCTCGAGGCCGAAGGCGACGTTGCGCTGGACGTCGAGGTGCGGGAACAGCGCGTAGCTCTGGAAGACGGTGTTGACGTCGCGCTTGTACGGCGGCAGGTCCGTCACGTCGTCGCCGCCGAGGTAGATCACGCCGTCGCTGGGATCCTCGAAGCCGCCGATCATCCGCAACGTCGTCGTCTTGCCGCAACCCGAGGGCCCGAGCATCGCGAAGAAGCTGCCGCGAGCGATCGAGAGCGTCAGGTCGTCGACCGCCGTGACGTCGGCGAAGCGCTTGGTCACGCCGTCGAGATGGATGTCCGCGACGGTCGACGGCGTGCCGGCGGCCGCCATGGCTGGCTCGCTCACGGACACGACGCTCGGGGCCCCCCTGCCATCGCGCGGATTCTCCGTGTCAAGCCGCACAAGGGCAAGTGCGAACCGTGGGCAACGCGCGGCCGCGCGTTTGTCCAACATGGCCAACGCGCGCCGCCCAAGCGCGGCTGCGCGTCAGAGCGAGACGGCACGGCCCTCGACGAATCCGTCGGAGGCGACGATCTCGTCGAGCACCGCGCGCGGCACTGGAGCGTCGGTCGTCACGGCCATCACCGCGAGCTGCCCGGTCTCGTCCGCGCCGTGCTGGCGGCCGACGGCGGCGGAGTTGATGTTCATGCCGTGCGCGCCGAAGATCGAGCCGACGCGGCCGATCATCCCCGGCACGTCCGCGTAGCGGAAGAACGCGAAGTGGCGCTCAAGCTCGACGTTGAAGCTCTGCCCCCAGGCCTCGACGAGGTGCGGGACGTGGCGCGGGCCGATGCCGGTGCCGGCCACCGTGACGCGCCGGCCGTCGCTGACGATCGCGACGCGAACGAGCTCGCGGAAGTCCTCGGCCGTCGCCTCCTTGGTCTCGGAGACGTGGATCCCCCGCTGCTCGGCGAGCGCGGGCGCGTTGACGTAGTTCACCTGCTCCTCGGTGTGGCCCTGGAGCGCCCCGTTGAGCACCGCGACCGTGAGCAGGCGCGTGTCGAACTCGGCGATGCGGCCGAGGTAGGTCAGTTCGATGCGATCGACGGACGAGGCCTCGGCGAGCGCCATCGCGAGGCGGCCGAGCTGCGCGCACAGCGGCAGCAGTGGGCCGAGCACCTCCATGTCCTCGGCGTTGATCGAGGGGATGTTCACGGCGGTGGAGACGAGCCCGCCGGTGAGCGCGGCGACGACCTGCTCGGCGGTCTGGATGCCGGCCCGATCCTGGGCCTCGGCCGTCGAGGCGCCGAGGTGCGGCGTCACGACGACGTTGTCGTAGCCCTGGAACAGCGGGTAGTCGGTGATCGGCTCCGCCGGGAAGACGTCGAGCGCCGCCCCGGCGACCTTGCCGCTGTCGAGCGCCGCCTTGAGCGCGTCGTCGACCAGCAGCTCGCCGCGGGCGCAGTTGACCACGCGGACGCCGTCCTTCATCTTCGCGAACGCGTCGGCGTCGAGCCAGCCCGCCGTCTCCGGCGTCTTCGGCAGGTGGATCGTGATGAAGTCGGCGCGCGCGTAGAGCTGGTCCGAGCTCTCGGCCTTCTCGACGCCGAGCTCGCGATAGCGCTCCGCGCCGACGTACGGGTCGAACGCGAGCACGTGCATGCCGAAGCCCTTGGCCCGCTGCGCGACGAGCTGGCCGATCCGGCCGAAGCCGAGGATGCCGAGCGTCTTCTCGTAGACCTCGACGCCGCCGAACTTCGAGCGCTCCCACTTCCCGGCAGTCAGCGACGCGTGCGCCTGGGGCACGTTGCGCGCCAGCGCGAGCATCAGCGCGAGCGTGTGCTCCGCGGCGGCGACGACGTTCGACTGCGGCGCGTTGGCGACGATGATCCCGCGGCGCGTCGCCGCGTCGACGTCGACGTTGTCGACGCCGATGCCGGCGCGGCCGATCACGCGCAGGTTGTCGGCACGCGCGATGAGCTCGGCGTCGACCTGCGTCGCCGAGCGGATCACGAGCCCGTGGTAGTCGCCGATGCGCTCGGCCAGCTGCGCCGCGTCCCACTCGAGCCCGAGGTCGACGTCGCAATGCTCGCGCAGGAGCGCCACGCCCGCGTCGGCGATCTCCTCCTTGACGAGGACGCGGTAGCGCGCGTCGGCGGCGGCGGCCGCGTCGCTCAACGCGGCGCCGCGGCCGGGACGCCGGCGTCGAGGAAGATTTGCTGCGCCGCCCCGACGCCGGCGCCGAGCTCGACCTCGGCGCCGAGCTCGCGCAGGGCGAGCTCGAGGCCGGCGAGCGAGGTGACGATGTCGAACGCGCCGAAGTAGCCGCAGTGCGCGATGCGCAGGATGCGGCCCTTGAGCTCTCCCTGGCCGCCATTGGCGGTGATCCCGTGGCGGTCGCGCAGGAGCTTCGGCACCTGGGCGCCGTCGATCGACTCCGGCAGCTCGACCGCGGTGACGACGTTCGCGCGCTCGTCCGGATCCCCGTAGAGCTCGAGCCCGAGCGCGCGCGCCCCGGCGCGCGTGGCCCGCGCGAGCAGCGCGTGGCGGGCGAGCACCTGCTCGATGCCCTCCGTGTGGATCATGTCGAGCGCCACGTCGAGGGCCATGACGAGCGTGACCGCCGGCGTGAACGGACTCGAGGCCTTGCGCTGGGCCTTGGCGGTGCGCTCCCAGTCGAAGTAGTAGGCGCGCCGGTCCGGGCGCGCCGTGGCGTACGTCATGGCGCGCTCTGCGACGCTCGCGAAGCCGATCCCGGGCGGGCACATCAGCGCCTTCTGCGATCCCGACACGACGACGTCCACGCCCCACGCGTCCTGGCGCAGCTCTGCCGCGCCGAGGCCGGAGACGGCATCGACGACGAGGATCGCGTCGTGCGCGCGGGCCACCTCCCCGATCGCCTTGACGTCGTGCACCACGCCGGTGGACGTCTCCGAGAGCGTCGCGAACACGACCTTGATGCCCGGGTGCTCGCCGAGCAGGCGATCGATCTCGGCGGCGTCGAGGCGCTGGCCCCAGCCCGGCTCGTAGCGGACCACGTCGGCGCCGATCGTCTCGCACAGCTCGATCCAGCGCTCGCCGAACTTGCCCGCGGCGCAGGCGAGGACCGGGTCGTCGGGCCGCACCAGGTTCATCACGGCCGACTCCATGGCCCCGGAGCCGCTGGAGGCGAACACGAGCGTCTCGTGCTCGGACTGGAAGACCGGCGGGAGCCGCTCGAGCACGCGCTCGTAGACCTCGGCGAACGCCGGCGCGCGGTGGTAGAGGACCGGCTCGGCCATCACCGACTGCACGCGCGGCGGCAGCGGCGTGGGCCCGGCGGTCATCAGGTACTGCTTGATGAACGGATTCGCGGCGGCGGTCATGCGGGCGCCGAAGGTTAGCGAGCGGGGCGGCGCGGAGGCCGGGTCAGGCGGCCGCGCCGAGCGC